>NZ_JBXAYH010000006.1:0-68058 GCF_056782195.1 Dellaglioa sp. CoH-55-MRSF-8 | reverse complement strand
AATACTGGGATAAAGCCATTTAGAAACATATTAAATTTTATATTATTTCATCCGTCAACTTGACAGGGCCTAGTACATGAAGTTGTTGGAACCTTTTTAGATGATTATTTTAAAATTATTTTTGTACCATGAAGCTCTTTAACGTTTAATTTAGCAGCAATAGTATCAACATTATCAAGTGTAATACCGCCACCTGGAACAATTTTAATGAGACCGTTTGACCAGTCAATAATTTCTTTGAGGTGGGGTAACGTTTCCTCGATAGGCTTATCAAGTGATCCGCCATGCGTTAAAACACGATCGATATCATGCTCTGCTAACCAAGATAGCGCATCAAGTTGTGCATTATTAGGAATTTCATCAAAAGCCATATGGAAAGTGATTTGCATGCCACCACTTGCTGCAATTAAAAACTCCATCGCCTCTATGTCTAAGTTATTATTCGTATCTAAAGCGCCAAATACGACGCCATCTACACCAAGTTGTTGAGCCTGAAATAAATCAGCCTCCATAATTTTTAATTCGGTATCGTTATAAACGAAATTTCCGCCACGGGGACGAATCATTGCCATTACAGGGACTTCATTGTCCTGTGCATAACGCATTGTTTCAGACATAACACCTTTACTGACAGTTGTACCACCGACAGCAAGATTATCGCAAAGTTCAAAACGATTAGCACCAGCGGCAAATTGTTTTGGGATATCAGTAAAATTTTCAACTGCAACTTCTTTAATTAACAAATTTAATTTCTCCTAATTTTCAAAATAAACGCAAACGGATTCTGGAACGGCAATATCTTTTTGAAGTAAAGTTAATTTACCAGAGGTTGAATCACGTTCGAATAAGGTAGCATTATCAGTGTTTTGGTTAGCAACAACCAAAAATTGTTCTGTTTTATTTAAACTGAAATCACGAGGAAAGTCACCTTCAGTTGAAATAAGTTGAATAAGTGTCATTGTGCCATCAACAGCAAGTGAATAACAAGCAATTGAGTTGTTTCCGCGATTAGAGACATACAAAAAGCGGCTATCTTTAGAAATGCGAATAGCAGCAATTCCGTTATGAGCATTCCAATCAGATGGAATTGATGAAAGTGTTTGAATCTCTTTAAATGAACCATCCGTTTGATTGTAGCTAAGTAACGAAACTTCACTTGAGAGCTCTCCAGCTAAGTATGCTAATTTTCCATTTTTATGGAAAACAATATGACGAGAACCGAACCCAGGCTCTGAACGATACTCAGCAATTTGTTTAATAGCACCATTATCTGACACATCAAAAGTTAACACTTGATCAGTTCCAAGGTCACAAACAACTAACCTATTGTCTGGTGTTAAATCAGTGAAATGAATATGAGAGCTTGTTTGTTCTGGTTTTGGACCATGACCTTCATTTGTAACTTCATTAATAAGAGCTAATGAGCCATCAGTTTGAATTTTTGAAATGGAAATAAGACCCTTATGGTAGTTTGAGCTGTAGACTAATTGACGGTTATTATCAACAGCAACGTAAGCAGGCGGAGCGCCTTCAGCTGAAACGTCATTTAAAAATTGGGGATTTTCTGATGCAAGGGTAAAGGCTGATATACCACCTAAATCTGACCTCTTTGAAACGGTATATAAGACACCTTTGTCCGATTTCGTGAGATAAGTTGGATTTTCAACCTTTATATAGGGTGTAGCGTTAGAAACTTTTTTTTCAATTGTATCAAGTTGAGCTCGTTGGATACCAGTACTTGTCTTTTTTGTATATGTACCAAACAAAATAGTCTCTTTCATAGTTACAAATACCTCCTCATGATATTGTCAATATTATATCATATATTTTTGTAAACGTTATTATTTATACTGGGGACTATGCTATAATTATAGGTAACTATAAAGGATAAGGGAGACGATAAAGTATGATTACAGCAAGAATTGAAGAAATTGGAAAAGATGCCATCTCAAAAAAGGAACCTATTGTTATCCTTTTCAATCAGAGTGCAACGGATGATTTAAGACAAGTTTCTGTCATTCAATCATTTGAAGATGATAAAAAAATTATTTCGCCAAAAACAGGTGATGAAATGATTATTAATGAACAAACTTATAAAATTGATTTCGCTGGAGAGTTAGTTTCAAGTAATTTTGAGTCGGTTGGGCATGCTACCTTGTTCTTTATGGAAGTTCCAGAACATCCACAACCAAATGGTATTTATTTAACACCGCATGTATTGCCAACTTTTAAAGTCGGTAATACAATCACGTATAAGTAAAGGAGTAGATTAAAATGCTCCCAAATGAAAAATCGACTTCACAACGATCATGGTTTTGGAAATGGGTTGTTAATAATAAAACAGTTAGCATTTTATCAATTGTTTTGTTAAGTTTGCTAATTATTTTTATGTTAGCACAAGTGGGCTGGTTTTTCGCACCAATTGGAGAGTTATTAAGCATTATTGGCTTCCCAATTGTTTTAGCTGGCGTGCTGTATTATTTAATATCCCCATTGATAGATTTTTGTGAAACGCGCTTTAAATTGAATCGAAGTTTGGTTATTACAGTTGTATTTATAGTAATTTCTGGGTTTTTAGTATGGGGGATTGTCGTTTTGATTCCTGCTGTACAAACACAAACAATTAGTATTATTAAAAATTGGCCGACGTATTGGTCAAATATCACACATCAAACGAATGATTTTATGTCGTCATCTTTATTTGATACTATTAAAACTTCAATTGAAAAAATAAATACAGATATCGTAGGAACAGTATCCAAAAAAGCGAGCTCAGTTATTGGATCAACAGTTGATTCTTTAGGTAGCGTTGTTGGTACTGTAACGACATTTATCATTGGATTAGTAACAGCACCCTTTATCTTATTTTATTTATTAAAAGATGGGCACGATTTACCTGAGTATTTATCAAATTTTTTCCCAGTAAGATATCGCAAATCAATCATTGAATTATTAGATGAAATTAATTTACAAGTCAGTCAATATATCCGAGGTCAGTTAACGGTAGCATTCTTTGTGGCCATATTATTTGTTATTGGTTTTTCAGTAGTTGGTCTTAAGTTTGCTTTAACGTTAGGGATTTTGGCAGGTTTTTTGAATTTAATTCCTTATTTAGGCTCTTTTCTAGCGATGATTCCTGCACTAGTAATTGCTGCTTTCGTGTCACCAATTATGTTGATAAAGGTTATTGTTGTTTTTATTGTTGAACAAACAATTGAAGCAAGATTGATTTCTCCATTGATTCTTGGAAGTAGTTTAGCAATCCATCCCGTTACAATTTTAATTGTTTTATTAGGTTCGGGACGGGTTTTTGGATTAATAGGTGTTATTTTTGGAATCCCAGGATATGCAATTCTAAAAGTTATTGTAACGCGGATTTTTGTATGGTATAAAAAGGATTCTGGTTTGTATGACGAATCAGAGAAAACGAATAAAGATAATCAAAAAAGTTAGACAAATTTTATTTTGTCTAACTTTTTTGATTAAAGCGTATCACCGTTAAAAATTGAATTTTTAACAATTACATAATCGACTTTTTCAAGTGCAGAGAGAGAATTACCACCAGCATAAGAAATTGAAGATTGTAAATCTTGTTGCATTTCAAGTAAAGTTTCATGAATGTCACCTTTAAAAGGAACGAGCATTTTTTTACCTTCAACATTAGTGTGGCTACCTTTTTGATATTCAGAGGCAGAGCCAAAATAACTTTTAAATAGATTACCATCTTTTTCAATTAAATCACCAGGACTTTGTTTGTGACCAGCAAAGAGTGAACCAATCATACACATTGAGGCCCCAAATCTGACTGACTTAGCAATATCACCATGAGTTCTTATACCACCATCAGTGATAATTGGTTTACTTGCTGCTTTAGAACATAATCTAAGAGCGGCTAATTGCCACCCGCCGGTACCGAATCCAGTTTTAATTTTAGTGATGCAAACTTTTCCGGGTCCAATACCAACCTTAGTTGCATCTGCACCAGCATTTTCTAGTTCTCTAACGCCTTCAGGTGTGCCAACATTTCCAGCAATTAGAAATGACTCTGGTAACCATTTTTTAATATGATGAATTAAATCAATGACACTTTGTGCGTGGCCATGCGCCACATCAATTGTTATATATTCTGGAATTAAATCAGCATCGGCAAGCTCTTCAATTAATGCCCATTCATGTGGTTTAACGCCAACACTAATAGAAGCAAACAAACCTTTTGCATGCATTTTTTTGACGAAAGGTAAGCGACTCTCTTCATCGAAACGGTGCATGACATAGAAATAGTCATTTGATGCAAGCCATTCTGCTAACGGTTCATCGATAATTGTCTGCATATTCGCAGGTACAACGGGTAGTTTAAAACGGCGAGGGCCAAATTGAATAGATGTATCGACTTCGGAACGGCTATTTACAATACATTTGTTAGGGACGAGCTGAATATCTTCATAATCAAAAACTGGCATAATATTTCCCCATTTCTTTTAAACACGAACTATTTTTAGTATTTATTAAATTATTATCAGTAACCAACTGATAATTTACGCTATTTAGCGAATTTAGTCAACATATTTTTGAAATAAATCGAAAATTAAATAAGAATACGTGAAGAGATAGACGTCGTGCTATAATTATTTTGGGAGTGATTATTATCGCAAAAAAAGAAAAAGTAAAAAAAACAAATGACGAACGCATTTTAGATCAAAATCATATTGAATTTGAGAGCTATACTTTTGATTTTTTAGGTGGTCGACAAATGGATTCAAGCAAAGAAGCTAAAGAACTAGGAACGGATGAAAGAAGTATTTTAAAAACAATTGTTTTACAGGGAAGTAACGGTGATAGAGATTACGTAGTTGTTTGCCTTCCTATTACTTTTGAAATTGATTTAAAATTAGTAGCACGTGAATTAAATGAAAAACAATTGCATTTAGCAGATAATAAAAATTTAATCAATATTACTGGTTACGTTCATGGCGCAAATACACCAATTGGAATTAATGTTCGAAAAGGATTTCCCATTTATTTTGATGAACGAATTCAAGAGTTCGATAAAATTTGGGTTTCAGCTGGTAAAGTTGGTCGTTCTGTTGGCGTAAAACGTGAAGAACTTGTTGAATTGGTTAAAGGTCATTACATTAACATTGAAAAATAAATAGCTATTGAATGTAAAATAAACGATAAAAAGGAATAAGTGTAAATTGAAAAAAATTGAGAAAAGTGCCGTATTTTTAAAAAATAAAATCGATTTATTTAGATGTCCTGTCTGCTTAAACCCCTACAGTAAAGTTGAAGGCCAGACGATGTTTTGCCCTGAAAATCATCAAATAGATTTATCAAAAAAAGGAACTCTTTTTTTCTTGAATCATGGGGTTAAAAGTGATTATGAATTGGATATGTGGTTAGCAAGGAGACAGTTATTACAAGCAGGCTTGTTTAAACCGATTACGGATAAAATTCTTGAGCAGCTTTCTGATGAAGAAGAAACAATTATGGATGTAGGTTGTGGAGAGGGAACACCACTTCATGATATAGAAGTAACACGCCAAAATGCTAAAGACACTTACGTTGGATTTGATATTTCAAAAGATGCAATCAATTATGCGACACAACAAGAGACAGATGCTTTTTATTGTATTGCTGATTTGGCTAAACTACCATTTAATAATAAGTCATTTTCAACAATTATTGATATTTTTTCGCCTTCTGCTTATACAGAATTTGATCGAGTATTAAAGGATGGCGGGCAGTTATTAAAAATCATTCCAAATTCAAATTACTTAGTTGAATTACGCGAACTTCTATATAACGAAGAGAGTCATAATAGGAGTTATAGTAATGAAAAGGTTTTAAATCTGTTTAAAGAAAATTATCCTGACTCTGAACAAATTACAATTAGTTATCAATTCGATATTCCAGAAGGCTTGTTTCCTGCCTTACTCGAAATGACTCCTTTACATTGGGGAGCTACAACAGATAATCAGGCTAAAGCTAAAAAACAACCTTTAACCAAAATTACGGTTGACGTTACACTATTAAAATATCGTAAAAATAAGTTAGAATCAGTGTTGTAACGAATAAATTGCTGTGGTATTATGAGTATACGAATTCGGTTGTTTAGAGACTGTCGACGATGTTGTCAGCTTCTGGAAATTGATCTTCATTAACGTATCTTTTCGCCGTGCCCACACCGAAATGATGCGTTTTTTTGTTGCCTAAAATAATAACGATTTTTTGAAAGGATGTTAATTTTTGACGAATCATATTGCATTATTTGAACCACTTATGCCTGCTAATACAGGTAATATTGCTAGAACTTGTGCTGGAACGGATACTGAACTACATTTAATTGAGCCCTTAGGATTTTCAACAGACGATAAATATTTAAAACGTGCTGGACTAGACTATTGGGATAAAGTAAAAATTACGTATCATAAAAATTTACAAGATTTTTTAGCATCTATTCCAGATCAGAAACAACTTTTTTTGGTTTCAAAATTTGCACCGCAAACTTATTCACAAGTAGATTATTCTGATGTGAATAAGGACTATTACTTCTTGTTTGGTAAAGAGACAACAGGTCTTCCTGAAAACTTTATGCGCCAAAATGAAGAGAAAGCAATCCGAATTCCACAAGATGATACGCACATTCGTGCCTTAAACTTATCTAATTCAGCTGCTATTGTAATTTATGAAACACTTAGACAACAAGACTTTTTAAATCTAGATAAAACACACACGTATGAAAATGATAAGCTAAAATAAGTAGCTTGAGCATTTTATAGACTAGAAATTCATAAATGGGTTATACTTGCTTCGGGTTAAGAAATAAACCGGTATTTATGATGAACAGTCATTTTATAAAATGGAAGGGTGTGAGCTAACTTGTTTCAAGTAATAACAATGTTTGGATTTGATGAACCATGGTGGTTTTTTGATGATTGGAAAAGTCATATTCAAAAAACAGTTGATTTTGATTCAATGGATGAAGCGATGGCTTTTTTTGAGGAACAATCTAGCGCATTTACCACTGAATTTAGCCATCAAAAAAGTAAACGTCAATTTTTGACAGCATTTTGGAATGAGGAACAAATGGATTATTGTTCAGATTGTGGTGATGATTTACAGTTATATCAAGGGTTACTGTTAGTTAAAGATGGCAAAGAAATTACAGCCAAAAAAGAGAGTTAATAACATAATTGTTATTAACTCTCTTTTTGTGGAAATGACTAGACAATGACACGGAAGGTAATTAAGATATGGTATAATTGAGTATCTATTTTAACAGAAGGAGGAACTGTTTTGGCTCAAAAAAAGAAAAGAAAAAAAAGAACAACAAAAAAAACAGTTCAATACAAATTTTCTAAAAATATAATTGGTGTTATATTTTTATTGTTTGGAATATTTGGTGTGCTAGCACTGGGATATTTGGGTGCTTTATTTGCTAACGTTTTCCGTTTGTTTGTTGGTAATACATATCAATTCGCATTATTAATTCTCGGTGTATATGGAAGTTACTTAATGATTATGGGAAAAGAGCCCAAAGTTAAGAAAAGAATTAATTGGGGATCCGTTATTTTATATGTTGGTGTTTTAGTCTTTCTTGAAGCCTGGTTTGTTGGGCACTCATCGGTGCATAGCCAATTTATTCAATATACATGGCAGACACTTGTTTCCGATTTTCGACAATCTGCAGTTAGTTCAACAGTTGGCGGTGGAATGATAGGGGCAAGCTTATACCAATTATCGTACTTCTTAATTTCACAAGCAGGCACCTATATTGTTAGTGTACTTTTCATCTTAGCCGGATTATTTATTTTTTTTGATCTCTCTTTTTCAGAAGTTATGTATACTGTTCAACGCTATCTAAACGTAATTATTGCTTGGACAAGAGAAGGTTTTCGCCGAATGAAAGTAGCAATAGATAGTTTTAAAGAAGAAAGAAAAGAAAATAAAGCAGAACAAGATGAAGAAGAATTAAAACCTGTAATTGACCATAGAACTGAAGAAAAGGAAATAAAAACTGAACGAGAAGTGACCGTTGATGAACCACCTATCATTACGCAACAAGAACCAGATTCAGAATTAGATTCAGAAGATGATCCTAAGATAATATCAAGTACAGTGGCTGATGATAATGAAGATTACCAATTACCACCAGTTACATTACTTACAAAAATTCCAAAAGAAGACCAAAGTGGCGAATATAAAACAATTGAAAAAAACACAAAAATATTGAAGCAAACATTTGAAAGCTTTGGTGTTGATGTTGAAATTAAAAGTGTGAGTTTAGGACCATCTGTTACTGAATATGAATTACATCCGGCAATTGGTGTTAAAGTTAGTAAAATTGTTAACCTTGCGGATGACTTAGCCTTAGCACTTGCTGCCAAAGATATTCGAATTGAAGCACCAATTCCTGGAAAATCACTTATTGGGATTGAAGTACCAAATTCTAAAGTATCAATGGTTTCATTCAGGGATGTGATTGAATCTCAACAAAAGAATCCAACACCAGATAAAGTTCTCGAAGTTCCTTTAGGTCGCGATGTTTCAGGCCAATTGGTAACAGCAGATTTAACAACGATGCCGCATTTATTGATTGCTGGCTCAACTGGTAGTGGTAAGTCAGTTGCAATTAATGGCATTATCACAAGTTTATTGATGAATACGAAACCAAATCAGGTTAAGTTTATGTTGATTGATCCTAAAAAAGTAGAGTTAGGTGTCTATAATGGTATTCCACATCTATTAACGCCGGTTGTTACAAATCCTAAAAAAGCATCACGAGCTTTACATAAGGTTGTTTCTGAAATGGAGCGACGCTACGAATTGTTTGCAGATGCTAGTCAACGTAATATTTCTGGATATAATCAAATGATTATGCAAGAAAACGCAGATGACGGACAAAAAAGAGCAACGTTACCTTATATTGTTGTCATTGTTGATGAATTGGCAGATTTAATGATGGTAGCCTCGAATGAGGTTGAAGATGCGATTATTCGTTTAGCACAAATGGCTCGAGCAGCTGGAATCCATATGATTTTGGCAACGCAACGTCCATCTGTTGATGTTATCACAGGATTGATTAAAGCTAACGTACCATCACGTATGGCTTTCGCTGTTTCCAGTGGGATTGACTCGAGAACAATTATTGATAGTAATGGTGCTGAAAAGCTTTTAGGTCGTGGGGATATGTTATTCCTACCAATGGGGCTAAATAAACCCATTCGTGTACAAGATGCTTACATTTCAGATAAAGATGTTGAAAGTGTTATTTCGTTTATTAAAAATCAGCAAGAACCACAATACGATGAAACGATGATTGTGACTGATGAAGAAACAGCTAACTCAGGATCAGCGTCTGATTCAGAAGACGAATTATTTGGGGACGCTGTTAAATTAGTGACTCATGAACAATCTTGCAGTGTATCCATGTTACAGAGACGTTTTAGGATTGGCTACAATCGAGCTGCTAGAATTGTTGATGAAATGGAAGCAAAAGGAATCGTTGGACCGCCAGAGGGAAGTAAGCCGCGCAAAGTGTTGATAAATGAAGAAACTGATGGTCCTAATTAGGGCTTTCAGTTTTTTTGTTTAGCCTAAACAGATTACGAAACAATTAAATTTGTGTTTCACTAGTCTTTCAATTATCATGGTAAAAGAACATCCGATTTAAAAGGAGGCACATTTTCGTGCGTAAACAATTAGAAACAGGTGTCAACTTAACTGTTATTGAAAATAGTCAATTTAAAACGAATAGAATCGTTATTAATTTTATAGCACCTTTAACCGGAAAAGAATCTGCAGAACGTATGCTATTAGCTAACTTATTAGAAATTAGTAGTGCAGAATATCCATCTCAACAAAAATTAGCCGAAAAATTATCAGAACTTTATGGTGCAAGTTTTGGTATCACTGTTAGTAAAAAAGGAAACTTTCACTTAATAAGTTTAATTTTAAACGGTGTAAACGATAAATTCTTAGAACATAAAACAGAAAGTTTAAAAAAAATATTTGCTTTTATCAAAGAAATTATTTTCAATCCGAATGTGACTGATGGCCATTTTGACGAAGAAACATTTAAACGCCAAAAGGAAAATTTGATGATGTCTATCAGAAGTATTAGTGATGATAAACAATCGTACGCAGGATTAGAATTACAGAAACTTTACTTTCAAAACGATCAAGCTATTCCTAGCTATGGGACTGTAGAAGATATTGAAAAGATAACTGCAACTAGCTTATTTGATTACTACAAACAAATGCTTACAACTAATCGAGTAGACATTTTCGTCCTTGGTGAATTAGATGAATCAGAAACTGAAACTATTGTTAAAACGTTGCCTTTTAAACCTCGAGATTTTAAAATGATACCTATATTCTATGATCAAGCTATTAAAGAAGTTGTGACTAAAACAGAAACGCAAGCAGTGACTCAGGGTAAATTAAATCTGGCATATCAGTTACCAGTTTATTACAGAGAAAATGGGTACTATGCGGGTCTTATTTTCAATGGCGTTTTTGGCGGTTCACCACTAGCTAAGTTATTTGTAAATGTTCGTGAGAAAGCTAGTTTGGCTTATTATGCAAGTAGCTCGTTAGATACATTTAGAGGTATTTTAACTGTACAAACAGGCATTGAACCACAAAATAAAGATAAAGTTATCGAAATTGTTCAACAACAATTAGATGATATTATCGCAGGTGACATTAGTGATGAACTATTAAATAAAACAAAAATGACAATGATTAACCAATATCAAAGTAGTCTTGACTCACAAATGGCGTTAATTAATCAATCGATGATTGATCAATTAACAAGCACAGAAGTTAGTGCAACAGAGTGGATAGACGGCATTAATAGCGTGGATAAAGCTGCCGTTCAAGCTATCGCTCGTAATGTTAAATTACAAGCAATCTTCTTTTTGAATGGGGAAATTAATTAATGAAAACATTAGAATACCCGCAGTTTGACGAAATATTATATACAGAAACTTTGGAAAATGGCTTGAAAGTAAATATATTACCTCGTAAAGGTTTTCATAAAACTTATGGTATATTCACAACAAATTATGGCTCAGTTGATAGTGTATTTGTACCAATTGGTGAAGAAGATGTTGTTCATGTACCGGATGGTATCGCCCATTTTTTAGAACATAAAATGTTTGAAAAAGCAGATCATGATGCGTTTGATTTATTTGGAGAATATGGTGCTAGTGCAAATGCTTTCACAAGCTTTACACGAACGAGCTACTTATTTTCAAGCTCTAATCATGTTCCTGAAAACATTGAAACATTACTAGATTTTGTGCAAGATCCGTATTTTACACCTGAAACAGTTGAAAAAGAAAAGGGAATTATTGGACAGGAAATTCAAATGTATGACGACGATCCTAATTGGCGTTTATACTTTGGTATTTTAGGTAACCTTTACCCAAATCACCCGGTTAGCAGTGATATCGCTGGAACAATTGAATCAATCGATAAAATTACGGCAGATGATTTATATAAGTGCTATGAAACATTTTATCATCCAAGTAATATGAATTTATTTATTGTAGGAAATGTTGATCCAGAAGAAACTTTAGATTTAATTAAAAATAATCAAAATCATAAAAAGTTTCCAGAAGCAGCAGAAACAATTAAACGATTAATTCCAGAAACTCAAGTAGACGGTTCAGACATCATGCCATATCGTGCAACTGAGATGGCCATTCAACGTGCTAAAACAATTGTTGGTATAAAAGGATTAGATAATGTTCCAGAAGGCCGTAACGGCTTGAAATACAAAGAGACAATCCATATGCTTCTTTATCTTTTGTTTGGTGACACGGCCCCTCAATATATGAAATTATATGATGAAGGGACGTTAGATGATTCCTTTGGCTATGAATTTGAAATTGAACGTGGCTTCCATTTTGCAAGTATTAGTGGTGATACTGATGACCCTCAAAAGTTATCGGATGCCATTATTCATATTTTAGAGAATGCGTCAGAGTACCTTTCAGGGGCTGAGGCCCAGTTTGAATTGGCTAAACGTGAAATGTTAGGTCAATCCATTCAATCGATGAACTCACTTGAGAGCATTGCAAATCAGTATGATGGTGATTTGTTTGATGATGCCACTGTTTTTGATAGGGCACCAATTATTGAAAATATGACATTAGATCAAGTTCGCCAAGGAGCTAAAGATTTTATTCGTTCTGAAGCAATTAGTGTCTACCAAATTATGGCTAAAGAGGATGATTAAATGAGTTGGGCAGTTATCTTTGGAGCGTCTGGTGATATTGGTCAAATGATTGCAAGACAATTGGCAGATATTGGTTGGTCGCTAACAATGCATTATTATCAAAATGATGAAGCAATTATGGGATTAACACAAGAGTTGAGGGGAAAATATCCAAAACAAGATTTTTTGCCGTTACAATTTGATATGACAGCGACTAATGTTGATCCAGTGATATCCCAACTATTTGCCGTAGATGCTGTAATATTTGCTGAAGGAACAACTTCTTACCATTTATTCAATGAAGCCCCAATGTCTGATTTAGATAAAATGATGAAGATGCAAGTTCAAACACCATTGGCATTAATTCAGAAATTGGAACCAAAGTTAGCCCAAAATCATTTTGGCCGAATTATATTTATTGGGTCAATTTATGGAGGCGTTGGTAGCCCAATGGAAGTACTGTACAGTACTGTAAAAGGTGCGTTATCGTCCTTTGCCAATGCTTATAGTAAAGAAGTTGCCTCGTTAGGTATTACGGTTAACGTGGTGGCACCAGGCGCAGTTGATACAAAAATGAATCAACAATTTTCGAAAGATGCAAAGAAAGATATCTCAAGTGAAATTCCAATGGGACGTTTCGCACATCCCGAAGAAATTGGATTTTGGGTAAAACAATTATTAGCCAAAGAGGCAGGGTACCTCACCGGTCAAACGATTTATGTTTCAGGCGGATGGTTGAAATAAAATAATAAAATTTTAACAAATTGGACATGACGATTATGTTATACTGATTGTTAGAAGATTAACTATTAAACTAAGTGGAGAATTAGACATGAGTGAAATTGGAAAAACATTACAAGAAGCGAGAATAAATAAAGGATATACGTTAGATGATTTACAACAAATGACGAAAATTCAAAAACGTTATTTGATTGCAATTGAAGATGAAAAATTTTCTGATTTACCAGGAGATTTTTACGTTCGAGCATTTGTTAAACAATATGCAGAGACGGTTGATTTGGATGGGGATAAATTATTAAAAGAATTCAATGAAACACTTCCAGATACACAAGAAACAGTCGTTGCAAAGGAACAAGTATCACGTTCTGAAAAGTCTGCTAAACTACCAAAAGACGGTAATTTTGATAAGTTTATGTCGTACTTGCCAACAATTATTATTGTTGTGATTGTCTTAGGGATTTTGGGTACAATTTATGGTGTGACATTGAATAGTAAAGATACAGATACTCAAATTGAAAGTTCAAGTTCTAAAGTATCTGTTTCAACTGACTCAAAAACTAAAACTTCTAGTTCTGAATCAGTAAAGGCTAGTTCTTCATCTGATAAGAAAACGCAAAAATTAACATATGTTTCAGATGCGGGAACAAACACTGTTTACACAATGGAAAATGCACCAACAACTTCTAAAGTTAAATTAGTAGCTTCTGGTAGTGCTGCTTGGAGCTCAATTACGGCTGATGGCACACAACTATGGCAAGCAACACTTGTCTCAGATGCAACGGATACTGTTACAATCCCAGCCGGTACAAAGTCATTTGTCTTTAGCTTTGGTAATGCACCAGCTATGAGTATCACGATTAACGGTAAAAAATTTAATTTTATGAAAACAAATGCAACTCTACAAGTTAGAACAGTTACTGTAAATATTAAATAAGCCAGAATTGTCAACAACGGATACTATGTTGTTGGCAATTTTTGAAAAAGGGGATCATTATGAATTTACCAAATAAATTAACGGTTGTGCGGATTATTTTAATTCCAATCTTCATGCTTGTATTGTTATTACCAATTGATTGGGGAATGGTTACTTGGGTTGGTACACAGATTCAGGTGACACATCTAATTGGTGCAATTATTTTTGCAGCTGCCTCATTAACAGATTTTTTAGATGGTCAAATTGCACGTCGCCAACATTTAGTTTCTAATTTTGGCAAATTTGCAGACCCATTGGCAGATAAAATGCTTGTAATGACTGCATTTGTTATCCTTGTTTCATTTAACCAAGTACCTGCATGGGTAGCTGCAATTATTGTTTGTCGCGAACTTGCGGTAACAGGATTACGATTGATTATTGTTGAAAATGATGGGGAAGTTATGGCTGCAGCTATGCCAGGCAAAATTAAGACAACAACCCAAATGATAGCTATTATTTTATTGTTTTTAAATAATGTGTTATTTGCAGCAATTAATGTACCTATGGCTGCCATTTTTCTTTATATTTGTTTATTCTTTACTGTTTATTCAGGTATTGATTACTTTGTTCAAAATAGAGCTATTTTCTCAGATTCATTTGAAAAATAAAAATATTTAGACTAAAACATTTAACCGTTTTAGTCTTTTTTAATTAAATTAGGAGGCAACATCATGCATGCAGAAATAATTGCGGTTGGTACAGAAATATTATTAGGACAAATTGTAAATACGAACAGTGCTTTCTTAGCTGAAAAATTAGCTGATTTAGGTGTAAATGTATTTTATCAGACAGTTGTAGGGGATAATGAAGAACGAATGTTAGAGGCAATTGAACTGGCTTCAAAACGAAATGATTTGGTTATCCTTTCTGGTGGCTTAGGACCAACAGAAGACGATTTAACGAAGCAGATGGTCGCCAAATTTTTAAATGAGAAGTTAGTTGAAAATAAGGACGCCATGTTAAAAATAGAAGATCATTTTACACAAACGGGTCGTCAAATGACTGAAAACAACAAATTACAAGCTTTGTATATAGAAGGATCAAAACCAATTAAAAATCATGCTGGAATGGCTGTTGGTGATTTTTACAAAGGTGATTCGTGTGATTTCTTATTATTACCTGGACCACCTAAGGAATTGAAAACAATGTTTAATAAGGAAGTTGAACAGCTATTAAAAGAAGAATATAACTTAAATAGTCATCTTGAATCAAAAGTTTTACGTTTTTATGGCATTGGTGAATCTAAATTGGTGACTGAATTAAAAGAGATAATTGATTCACAAACTAATCCTACTATTGCACCATACGCCAAGACAAATGAGGTCACTTTGCGAATTACGGCAAGTCCTACAGACAAAAAATCAGCTGTAGAATTAATTAACGAAATGGAGATTTATGTACTTTCCAAAGTTGGTGATTATTTCTATGGCTATGGGGATGACAATTCGTTACAAAATATTGTTGTAACTAAATTAATTGAAAAAAACTTATCTATTTCTGCAGCCGAAAGTTTAACAGCTGGATTATTTCAAAGTACATTAGCAGAAATACCAGGTGTCTCAAAAATTTATGATGGTGGATTTATAACATATGCTAATACAGCCAAATCTGATATTTTAGGTATTTCGACTGAAGATATTAAAAAATATGGTGTTGTTAGTGAAGAAACCGCTAAACAAATGGCCCAACAAACACAAAATAAAATGAAAACAAATATTGCTATTTCATTTACTGGTGTTGCAGGTCCAGATGAGCTTGAAAATCAGAAAGCTGGAACGGTTTGGATTGGATTAGCAATTAAAAATAGTCCCGTTATTGCAAAACAATTTCATTTTGCTGGAAATAGAGAAACAATTAGACAAAGAAGTGTTCTAAGTGGACTTAAATGGATATTTGATGAAATTAATGAGTAAATAATTAAATTTGGCAATGGATTGTTGTTGACAGCGGGGGGCAATTAACCGTAAAATACTAAAGTGTATATGAACAAAATAAAAAACATCTAAAAATTTATGATTAGTTAAATTAATCATTATTTGATGATGCGGAGGTGGACTTTTATGGGATCTATAACAACCGTATTAATCCTCGCTATCATCGCTATTATTGCTTTAGTTGTTGGAATTTTTATTGGAATTGCATATAGAAAGTCAAATTTCGAAAAAACACTTGATGTCGCAACGCATACGGCTGAAGGTATTTTAAAAAGTGCAAAGAAAGATGCTGAGACTCAGAAAAAAGAGGCTGTTTTAGAGGCTAAAGAAGAAAGTCAAAGTTATCGTGATAAAATAGACAATGAGTTAAAGGAACGACGTTCAGAAATTCAAAAGCAAGAAAATCGAGTAATTCAACGTGAAGAAACTTTAGATCGTAAAGATGGCGCACTAGATAAACGAGAACAAACGCTTGAGAACAAAGAGAAAAAAGTAACGTCTGACCAAAAACTTGTTGACACAAAACAACAAGAAGCTACTTCACTGATTCAGGAACAACAAGAAGAACTTGAAAGAGTTGCTTCTCTAACACAAACACAAGCACAGACTATTATTATGGACGATACGAAAGAATCATTAAGTCATGAACGAGCTGTTATGATTAAGGAAAGTGATAAGCAAGCTAAATCAGAAGCTGATCGTAATGCTAAAGATTTAGTTGCTCAAGCTATTCAAAGAAGTGCAGCTGACATGGTATCTGAAACAACTGTTTCATTAGTTACCTTGCCAAATGATGAAATGAAAGGCCGTATTATTGGCCGCGAAGGACGTAACATTCGAACATTAGAGACCTTAACAGGGATTGATTTAATTATCGATGATACGCCAGAAGCAGTCGTTTTAAGTGGGTTTGATCCAATTCGTCGTGAAATTGCCAAAATGACTCTTGAAAAATTAATTCAAGATGGTCGGATTCATCCGGCACGAATCGAAGAAATGGTTGAAAAATCACGTAAAGAAATGGATGAAAAAATTCGTGAATTAGGTGAACAAACAACCTTTGATCTCGGACTTCATACAATTCATCCTGATTTAATTAAAACAATTGGTCGATTAAATTATCGTACAAGTTATGGTCAGAATGTGTTAAGCCATTCTATTGAAGTTGCCAAAATAGCAGGTGTGTTAGCCGCTGAATTGGGTGAAGATGTTACATTAGCAAAACGCGCAGGATTGTTACATGATATTGGTAAAGCAGTTGATCATGAAGTTGATGGTTCACATGTGGAAATTGGCCTTGAATTAGCTAAGAAGTATAAAGAAAATGATGTTGTCATCAACACTATAGCTTCACATCATGGTGATGTTGAAGCTAAATATACTATTGCTATTCTTGTTGCAGCGGCAGATGCTGTTTCAGCTGCAAGACCAGGCGCACGAAGTGAATCGTTAGAAAATTATATTCATAGACTTGAAAAACTTGAAGATATTACACATGAATTTAAAGGTGTACAGAAAAGTTATGCAATTCAAGCTGGTCGTGAAGTACGTGTTATTGTCACGCCAAATGAAGTTAATGATATTCAAGCAACTGTCTTAGCTCGAGATATTAAAAACAGAATTGAAGATGAACTCGAATACCCAGGACATATTAAAGTGACTGTCGTTCGAGAAACAAGAGCAATTGAGTATGCTAAATAAAAAAATGATGATTTAAGATTAATTTCTTAAATCATCATTTTTTGTCTATTAAAAAGAAAAAATGTTAAACTAGTTTTATATATAAGAAAAGAGGACAACCATGCGTTTATTATTTGTCGGAGATGTCGTTGGCGATTCAGGTCAACAAATGATTAAAGAGTATTTACCAAAATTAAAAAGAAAATTTCATCCACAGGCTACCATTGTAAATGGTGAAAATGCAACGAAGGGTAGAGGTATTAATGAATCTGTCTATAAAGCATTCCTTCAAACAGGTGCTGATGTTGTAACCATGGGTAACCATACTTGGGATAATAGAGATATTCAAGATTTTATTGGTGGTGCAAAAAAATTAATTAGACCAGCTAACTTCTCAGCAAACCAAGTACCTGGGATTGGACATACAATTATTAATATTAATCAGCAAAAATTAGCTGTGATTGATTTGCAAGGACGTGTTTTTATGTCTCCTTCAGATGATCCGTTTGCAGTTGTTCAAGATATTTTAGAAGAAGTCAAAAAAGAGACTGATTTCATTTTTATTGATTTTCATGCTGAAACAACGAGTGAAAAAGAAGCTATAGCATGGTTCTTAGATGGTCAAGTATCTGCGGTAGTAGGTACGCATACACATGTGCCTACTAATGATGCGCGTATTTTACCTAAAGGAACTGCCTTTATGTCAGATGTTGGTATGACAGGACCATACGATGGTATCTTAGGAATGAAACGTGAAAATGTAATTGGTCGCTTTTTATCGCAAATGCCAACACGATTTGAAGTGGATGAAACAGGTCGTAAAACGTTATCTGCTTGTGTGATAGATATTGATGACAAAACGGGACATGCTAAAAAGATATTCCCTGTATTAATTAATGATGACCATCCTTTTATGGATTAATTTAGAGATAGGAGGGCATCTCGACTATGCCGCAAAAAACAAAACTAACGCCAATGATGATACAATATTTTGACATTAAAGCACAGTATCCTGATGCTTTTTTGTTTTATCGTCTTGGTGATTTTTATGAACTATTTTATGATGATGCTGTTAAAGGGTCGCAATTACTCGAATTAACGTTAACAACACGTAATAAAAAAGCTGATGATCCTATTCCAATGTGTGGCGTACCGCATCATGCTGCTCAAAATTATATCGATATTTTAGTTGAAAAAGGATACAAAGTCGCAATATGTGAACAAGTTGAAGATCCTAAATTAGCTCAAGGTATGGTTAAACGTGAAGTTATTCAGCTAGTAACACCAGGAACAACGATGGATAACGGTGCGAAGGAGTCTAAAGAAAATAATTATTTAACAGCTATTATAGAAGACAACAATAGTTTTGGATTTGCTTATGTTGATTTATCAACAGGTGAATTAAAAACGAGTCGCTTAGATAATTTAGATAATTTAATTAATGAAATAATGAGTTTGAGAACTAAAGAAATTGTGATTAATGATAGTTTGTCTGATGAAACAATCGAAACATTAGAAAAATTAAATATTATGCTTTCTAAACAAGAAATTGTTGAAAATCATGCTGAATCAAGTTATGCGATTCAAGATTTAACAGATTCACTAGAAATCTCGGTTGTAACTGACTTGTTAACGTATCTTTCAGTTACGCAAAAACGAAGTTTAGATCATTTACAAAAAGCAGTTCATTATGAGCCTGATTTTTTCTTGAAAATGGATCATTATTCAAAATATAATTTAGAATTAATGCAAAATATTCGAACGGGCAAGAAGCAAGGTACTTTATTGTGGTTATTAGATGACACAAAAACAGCTATGGGTGGTCGTTTACTTAAACAGTGGATTGATAGACCGCTTATTAACTATGCTGAAATTTTAGACCGTCAAAATAAGGTTGATTTATTGATTAACCATTATTTTGAAAGAAGTACGTTACAAGAAGAGTTAGTTAAAGTTTATGATTTAGAAAGATTGGCAGGACGTGTCGCTTTTGGTAGCGTAAATGGGCGAGATTTAGTTCAACTTAAATTATCGCTTAAACAAGTTCCTAAAATTAAATATGTTTTAGACGAAATTGACGATGGTACTTTTTCTGATGTTATCAATAAATTAGATCCAGTCGATGATATTTCTAATTTAATAGAACGTGCCATTGTTGATGAACCACCTTTATCAGTGACTGATGGTCACCTATTTAAACCGGGGTATAATGATAAATTAGATATTTATCAAGATGCAATGAAAAATGGTAAACAATGGTTAGCTGAAATGGAAGCCAAAGAAAGAAATCTAACGGGGATTAAAAATCTTAAAATTGGATTTAACCGTGTTTTTGGTTATTTTATCGAAGTGACAAAATCTAATATTATTAATGTTCCAAAAGACCGTTATGAACGAAAACAGACGTTGACTAATGCTGAACGTTATATCACACCTGAACTGAAAGAACGTGAAAGTATTATTTTAGGTGCTGAGAGTAAAGCGATGGATTTAGAATATAAATTGTTTGTCGAAATTAGAGATATTGTTAAAAAATCAATTGAACGATTACAGATATTAGCTCAAGGAATTGCCACGTTAGACGTCTTACAAAGTTTCGCGGTTGTTAGTGAAGACTCACATTTTGTAAAACCACAATTATTAAAAGAAGGTCATCAATTGGATATCACAGCTGGTTGGCATCCTGTAGTTGAAAAAGTGATGGGAAAACAAAGCTATATACCAAATGATGTTAGAATGCCTGAAACACTTGATATTTTATTGATTACAGGACCTAATATGTCAGGTAAAAGTACGTATATGCGTCAATTAGCATTAACGGTTGTGATGGCTCAAATCGGTTGTTTCGTACCTGCAGAGGCGGCTAAAATGCCAATATTTGACCAAATATTTACTCGGATTGGTGCAGCAGATGATTTAATTTCAGGTCAAAGTACGTTTATGGTTGAAATGAAAGAAGCTAATCAAGCCTTAGAAAATGCGACTGAGAATAGTTTAATCTTATTTGATGAACTTGGTAGGGGAACGGCAACTTATGATGGTATGGCACTCGCACAAGCGATTATCGAGTATGTGGATAAACATGTACATGCCAAAACACTTTTTTCGACACATTATCACGAATTAACGATACTTGAAGAAACCGTTAGTTCTTTAAAAAATGTCCATGTAGGTGCTATTGAAGAAAATGGTGAATTAATTTTCTTACATAAAATTCAAGAAGGACCTGCAGATAAATCTTATGGGATTCATGTTGCTAAATTGGCGGGAATGCCAGCAGAATTGTTAAGCCGTGCAACATTAATTTTAGATGATTTAGAGCTAAAAAATAAACAATCAGATAGTAAAAAAGAATTACCAACAACCATCAATGAAGATGATACGCAGTTATCTTTATTTGTTAACGAAAACTTGTCAAAGGACCAGTTAGCAGTTGTGGATGAACTTAAAGCACTTAACTTGATGAACATGACGCCAAGAGATATTATGAACGTCTTATATGACTGGCAAGAAAAATTGAACGGATAGAACTGAAGGTGAATGAATGACAAAAATAATTGAACTGCCCACAATTTTAGCGGATCAAATAGCTGCTGGTGAAGTAGTTGAAAGACCTGCATCTGTTGTAAAAGAATTAGTTGAAAATGCGATTGATGCGCATGGCACACAAGTTGATGTAGTCGTTGAGGAAGCTGGGCTTAAATTAATTCAAGTCATTGATAATGGAGATGGCATTGAGGCATCCCAACTGCAGAATGCTTTTAAACGTCATGCCACAAGTAAGATTACTTCAAGAGAAGATTTATTTAAAATCAGTACGCTAGGATTTCGTGGCGAAGCTTTACCAAGTATTGCATCAGTTGCTAAAGTGACTTTGAATACAGCTATTGAAGGGCAACCTGGGGCTGTTATTGCTGTTAACGGTGGTGAGATAGTAGATGAAAAATCATCTGCTAGTCGTAAAGGAACAGAAATAACAGTCTCTGACTTATTTTACAATACGCCTGCACGTTTAAAATATGTAAAGTCTTTGCAAACTGAAATGTCAATTATTAGCGACATGATGAACCGATTAGCAATGAGCCATACAAATATTTCATTTTCTTTAACACATGATGGTAAAGAAGTCTTGAAAACAACTGGAAACGGCCAACTGAAACAAACTATTTCAGCTATCTATGGGGTCAAAAGTGCACGCCAAATGCTTGAATTTAAGGGTCATGATTTAGATTTTAAGATTAGCGGTTATACATCACTGCCAGAATTAACGCGTGCTGGCCGACAGTTTATATCTATTTTAATTAATGGACGTTACGTTAAAAATGTTAATTTAAATAAAGCAATCATTAAAGGATATGGATCAAAATTAATGGTTGGACGCTATCCGATTACAATTTTGAATATTCAATTAGATCCCATGCTAGTTGATGTGAATGTTCATCCAACTAAGCAGGAAGTAAGATTGAGTAAAGAACCAGAATTAACTGAACTTATAAAAAAGATTATCTATGAACGTATTGCTGAAGAAAATTTAATTCCGGAAGCATTAGAGAATTTAAGTTCTAAGAAACGTGAAAAAATAGATACGGATCAATTACAATTTGATTTGAATGAAGCCTCAAGTAAATATCAAGCTAAGCCTAAATTCTCATCAGTACAAACGGATGCAGTAACAAGTGGTGAACCTAAGATTACAATTGGCGAAAATTTAAATCATTTATCAAGGAATATTGAACCAATCTCAATTCAAGTTGCTGAACAATTGGATTCGAAACGAGTTAGCACATTTGAGACACAATATGCTAATGAAATTAATGTGGCACCATTTTCTATTGTTACGCCGGATGAAACAGGCGATGTACAGAAAGAGAATGATGAAGAAATAGCTACCACGAAAAAGAGTGAACAAAGGTTTCCTGATTTAAAATATATTGGCCAAATGCATGGAACCTATTTATTTACAGAATCGGAAGACGGGTTATATATATTAGACCAACATGCTGCACAAGAACGTATTAATTATGAGTTTTATCGTAAGCAAATTGGTGACGTTTCTAGTGACTTGCAAAATCTATTGGTACCGATTGTTCTAGAATATACAGTAAGTGAAGCTATAATTATTACTGAACATACCGATATATTGGAAAAAATCGGACTCATCCTTGAACCATTTGGACAAAATAGTTTCATTATTAGACAGCATCCAACCTGGTTTAAAGAAGGGCAAGAAGAAAGTACGATTCGAGAAATGATTGATTACTTACTCACAGATGGGAAAATAGTGATTGCTGAATTTAGAGAAAAAGCGGCGATTATGATGAGTTGCAAGAGGGCAATCAAAGCAAATCACCACCTTGATGATCGACAAGCTAAGGCATTGATAAGTGAGCTAAAAAATGTTGAAAATCCATTTAATTGTCCACATGGACGACCAGTTTTAGTTCATTTTTCTAATCAAGACATGGAACATTTCTTTAAACGAATTCAAGATTCACATCAAACCGGTCACGAAGGTTAGGCTAAGAATCAATTGTTGCCAAATATTTGGTGATAATTGATTTTTTTGTAAGAAAAGCGATAACTGTATAAATAAGTGGTCTATGGTACACTATTAAAAGCAGATTCATGTAGATTAGGAAAAGTGGGAAAATAATATGTATGAGTATTTTATGGGCCAAATAACGGCTGTAACACCTTTTTATCTTGTTTTAGAAGTTAATGGAATAGGCTATCAAATTTTTGTTGCTAACCCATTTAGGTACCAAGAAGATTCAAAAAAAGTTGTTAAAATTTTTGTTTATCAGGCTATTCGTGAAAATGATATGACGTTATTTGGTTTTTACGATTTAGATGAAAAAAAATTATTTGAAAAATTATTGAATGTTTCAGGAATCGGTCCTAAGAGTGCGCTTGCTATTTTAGCCAATGATGATCATCGTGGTTTAGTTAATGCGATTAATACAGAAGATGTTAGTTATTTAATTAAATTTCCAGGTGTTGGTAAAAAAACAGCACAACAAATCGTGCTTGATTTAAAAGGTAAATTAGATGATATTGAAGGTCAAGCAACCACAATGCCAGGACAACAATCGCTTGATTTCATTCCGGCACAAGCATCACCATTTATGAAAGAAAGTCTTGAAGCTTTATCTGCTTTAGGATATTCTCAACGTGAGATTAAGGCTATTAGTAAGAATCTAGAATCATTCGAAGCAGACTCAACGGATGCTTATCTACGAGAAGGCTTAAAATTATTAATGAAAAAATAAAAGGAGGTTGATAAAATGACAGAACAACGGATTATTTCGAATGAACCGGAAGATAATCAGGAAGAATCCATTGAAAAGTCACTTCGTCCCCAATTTTTATCACAATACATTGGTCAAGATAAGGTTAAAAATGAATTAAGTGTGTATATCCAAGCTGCTAGACAACGTGAAGAGGCACTTGATCATGTATTGTTGTATGGGCCACCTGGGTTAGGTAAAACAACACTTGCAATGGTTATTGCAAATGAAATGCAAGTGCAAATTAAAACAACTAGTGGACCAGCAATTGAAAAATCTGGAGATCTTGTGGCACTTTTAAATGAATTACAACCTGGGGATGTCTTATTTATTGATGAAATTCATCGTTTACCCAAGATGGTTGAAGAAATGTTGTATTCAGCTATGGAAGATTTTTTTGTAGATATTGTTGTTGGCCAAGGCCCAACAGCACATCCCGTTCATTTTCCACTACCTCCATTCACATTGATTGGTGCAACAACACGGGCGGGCCTTCTATCAGCACCGTTACGAGATCGATTTGGGATTGTTGAACATATGGCCTATTATAATCAATCTGATTTGCAAGAAATTGTCATTCGATCAGCAGATATTTTCAATACAAAAATTGAAGAAAGTGGCGCTCATGAGTTAGCTCGACGCTCACGTGGAACACCACGAATTGCGAATCGCCTATTAAAAAGAGTTCGTGATTTTGCAGAAGTTTCTGACCAAAGTGAAATTAACCAAGCAACGGCTGATCATGCGTTAAATCTACTTGCCGTGGATAACCGTGGATTAGATGAGACAGATCGCAAACTTTTAGAGACTATGATTGATTTCTATCAAGGTGGTCCAGTTGGTTTGAGTACGTTAGCAGCCAATATAGGGGAAGAAACAGAGACCATTGCTGAAATGGTTGAACCTTATTTAATGCAAATTGGCTTTATAAAACGCACACCAAGAGGGCGAGTTGCAACAATGGAAGCTTATGAACATTTGAATCGACCTTATGACTTTAACGAGAATAAATAGAGAAGGATGACGATATTTTGACTAAACAACTAAGTACTGAAGATTTCGATTATGAATTGCCTCAAGAATTAATTGCGCAAACACCCTTAGAAGAACGTGATGCATCTCGGATGTTAATCTTGGATCATGAGACAGGTAAAATCAAGGATGATTATTTCTATAATGTAATTGACCAATTAAATGCTGGGGACGCTCTTGTAATGAACGATTCGCGGGTGATGCCTGCTAGAATTCATGGAATTAGACCTGATACTGGTGGCCACATCGAAGTGTTGCTATTGAACAATACTGATGGTGATAACTGGGAAACATTAGTAAAACCTGCTAAAAAAATGAAGGTTGGTTCTGTGATTAGTTTTGGTGATGGCCGCTTAACGGCAACGATCATTGAAGAGCTAGAACATGGTGGCCGCATGATTCGTTTTGAATATGAGGGTATATTTATGGAAATTCTGAATGAACTTGGCGAAATGCCGCTACCTCCTTATATTAAAGAAACGCTTGAAGATCAAGAAATGTACCAAACGGTTTATTCAAAGGAAGTTGGATCGGCAGCAGCACCTACAGCTGGTTTACATTTTACAAATGAATTATTAGAAAAGATTGAAGCTAAAGGTGTTCATCTTGTTTATTTAACGCTACATGTTGGATTAGGGACATTTAGACCTGTTAGTGAAACGAATATTGCAGACCATAAAATGCATAGTGAATTTTATCGTTTAACTGAGGATGCAGCTCAACAATTAAATGATGTTCGTAAATCAGGTGGTAAAATTATTGCGACAGGAACAACTACAATTCGGACACTTGAAACAATTGGCTCAAAATTTAAGGGCGCTATTCAAGCTGACAGTGGTTGGACGGAAATTTTCATTAAACCAGGATATGAATTTAAGGTTGTTGAAGGATTTATAACTAATTTTCATTTACCAAAATCAACATTAGTAATGTTGGTTGCAGCATTTACAGGAAGAGAAAATATTTTAAACGCATATAAACATGCAGTTGATTCTAAATATCGATTCTTTAGCTTCGGCGATGCAATGTATATTAAATAGGATGGAGAATTAATAATGGTAGAGCCCGCAATTAAGTATCGGTTAATCAAAAAAGACAAACGGACAGGTGCCAGACTTGGTGAAATTATTACACCTCACGGAACTTTCCCAACGCCAATGTTTATGCCCGTAGGTACACTAGCATCTGTTAAATCAATGGCACCTGAAGAATTAGACGAACTTGGTGCTAATATTATCTTATCAAACACCTATCATTTATGGTTACGCCCCGGTGAAGATGTCGTACAAGAAGCTGGTGGGTTACATAAATTTATGAATTGGGATAAAGGTATTTTGACTGATTCGGGTGGCTTTCAAGTATTTTCATTAGCAAAGATGCGTGATATTACTGAGGAAGGCGTCAAATTTAGAAGTCATCTAAATGGAGAAAAATTATTCTTATCACCAGAAAAAGCGATCCACATAGAAAATGCTTTAGGTGCGGATATTATGATGAGTTTTGATGAATGTCCACCATTTTCTGAAAGTTATGACTATATTAGCAAATCAGTTGATCGGACAAGCCGCTGGGCTGAAAGAGGACTTGAAGCTCATTTGAATCCGAAAGAACAGGCTTTATTTGGAATTGTTCAAGGTGGCGGTCATCGAAATTTGAGAGAACGAAGTGCGCGTGATTTAGTTTCAATGGACTTTCCTGGTTATTCAATAGGTGGGTTATCGGTAGGGGAATCAAAAGCTGAAATGAACCGCGTTTTAGATTTCACAACGCCATTGTTACCAGAAGACAAGCCACGGTATCTAATGGGTGTTGGTTCAGCTGACGCCTTGATTGATGGGGTGTTACGTGGAATTGATATGTTTGATTGCGTGTTACCAACACGTATTGCTAGAAATGGGACAACAATGACTTCAATGGGCCGTGTTGTTGTAAAAAATGCGAAATATGAACGAGACTTTAGACCATTAGATGAAAACTGTGATTGTTATACATGTAAGAATTATACGCGTGCTTATTTACGTCATCTGATTAAAGCAGATGAAACATTTGGTATTCGTTTAACTAGTTATCATAATTTGTATTTTTTAACACATTTAATGGCTGATGTTCGTCAAGCTATTATGGATGACAACTTATTAGAATTTCGTGAAGCATTTTTTGAACAATATGGATTTTATGATAAAAATCCTAAGAATTTTTAAATTTTTTTGAATAACTGTGGTGTTCAGTCAATAAGTTTGATACCCTTGTGTAGTAAGAAAAAAGAAATAGAGGTGACTTATTAATGCAATATAGTAGTATTTTAATGATTGTGGCTTTATTCGTCTTGATGTATTTCATGATGATTCGTCCACAAAAAAAACAACAACAAAAACAACAAGATATGATGAACCAATTAAAACCTGGGGATGCAGTAGTAACTATTGGTCGTTTACACGGCGTTATTGATAGTTTTGATGAAGAGGCAAAAACTGTTACACTTGATTGTGACGGTATTTTCTTAACATTTGAACGCTCAGCAATCGCACGTGTCCTTCCTGCCGCAGTTAAAGTAGAACCTGCAGCTGCAGTTAAGGAAGAAACAACTACTGATGCAGTTATTGAAACAAAAACTGAAGAAGATAAATTCTCTTCTGACGAAAAATAATTATTTTCAAGTATTAACTTTGTGCTAATCAGAGTTAATACTTTTTTTATTGTCTAGTTTAAGACCAACTTTCTTGTTTATTTTACTAATAAAATGTAAACTTATACTATTGATTTTACTAATAAAGAGGACTGAAACCTCAAAAATGAGAGTGGTGTGGAATAATGGAAACTCAACAAAAGGCCTTATTTATTATCTTTGGTGGAACCGGAGATTTAGCAAAGCGAAAATTGTATCCATCTCTTTTCAAACTATTTGAAAAAGGATTTTTAGATGCCAACTTTGCTGTAATTGGGACTGCAAGACGTCCTTGGACAGATGATTTTTATCAAAACGTTGTTACTGAATCTTTAGTTAATGTTAGCGATGATGCTAATAAAATTGCTGATTTCGTATCACATTTTTATTATCAATCACATGATGTGACTGATGTTGCACATTATATAACTTTAAAAAAATTAGCAGATAAACTTGATGAAAAATACCAAATTGAAGGTAACCGTATGTTCTACTTAGCAATGTCACCTCAATTTTTTGGTACGATTGCGACTCATTTAGGGTCACAAAAGTTAGTAACTAAAAATGGATTCAACCGTTTAATTATTGAAAAACCTTTTGGACGCAATTTTGAAAGTGCTAAAAAGTTAAATGATGAAATTACAAATACTTTTGATGAAGATCAAATATTTAGAATTGATCATTACCTAGGTAAGGAAATGATTCAAAATATTCCAGCAATTCGTTTTGGTAATATTATTACGCAAACATTGTGGAATAATAAGTATATAGATAATATTCAATTAACGTTGAGTGAGTCATTAGGTGTTGAAGAACGTGGCGGGTACTATGAAACGAGTGGCGCTATGCGTGATATGTTCCAAAATCACATTATGCAAGTTGTTTCATTATTAACAATGGACATGCCAAAAGAATTTGTTGCATCAGAAATTCGTAAAGAAAAATTAAAGGCTTTAAAAGCAATCCGTATCTTAAAACCTGATGAAGTTAATAAAAACTTTGTTCGTGGACAATATGGTGCAAATGAGGCAGGAACCGAAAAGGCTTATCGTGAGGAAAAACAGATTTCACCTGATTCAATGATTGAAACATTTATTGCTGGTCGTTTAATGATTGACAATGATCGTTGGGCTGGTGTGCCAGTTTATGTTCGCAGTGGTAAACGTCTTGTCGAGAAAAATACTGAAATCAATATTGTTTTTAAAAATGTTGAAAAAAATATTTTTGGAACAAGTGCTGAACATGAACATTTAGGTAAAGATGTATTAACAATTACAGTTGAACCTGATGAACGATTTAGATTGACGATTAATACTAAAGAAATTGGGCAAGGCTTTAACACGAATAAAACGAATTTAGATTATGTTAATTCACCTGAAACAAAAGCTAAAACACCAGAAGCATACGAAAAGTTAATTTTGGATGCGTTAGATGGAAATGCAATTAATTTTGCTCATTGGAATGAAGTTGCTAAGGCATGGAATGTAGCCGATGTGATTTTAGAGACATGGCATAACGATAATGATGATAAAACGTTATTCCCTAACTATTTAAGTGGATCGATGGGTCCAACGGCTTCAGATAAATTATTAACGGATGATGGTAATTACTGGATATACGATCCTAAAAAGTAAAAAACGTTAATCCTTCGGTATTAATTGAAGTAACTCTTGCATGATAATTTTAATTATTTAGGGAAATATTATTTTAATAGACAAAATATCAGAAGTATTATAGTACGAAAGCGATTATAAAAGTATAAATTTATAAGGAGAGTAATGATGAATAAAATTATTATAGATGAAGATTTTTGGAACATCTTTCCAGATGCACAAATTAATATTATGCTTTTAAAAGATATAGATAATCATCCTAAAGAAAATCAAACCGATTTTTATGATAACATGCTTGAACAAGCTGGGGATAAAGCTCAAAAATATTTAACAAATGAATCATTCAAAGACAATTTAGTCGTGGCTAATTGGCGTGAAGCATACCAAAATTTTAAGAAGAAAAAAGGTGCTCGTTCATCAATTGAAGCTTTACTTAAACGAGTTGATCAGGGTAAAGGTGTGGGTTCAATAAATCCGCTTGTTGACCTGTACAATAGTATTTCATTAGAGTATGGTGTACCTGTTGGTGGTGAAGATACAGATGCTATCAAAGGAGATCTTCATTTAGGTGTTGCTAAAGGTGGAGAAGCTTTTTATCCTTTAGGTGATGATAAAAATGAACCAGCTCTGCTTGGTGAAGTTTTATATTATGATGATGATGGAGCAGTTTGCAGATGCTTAAATTGGCGAGATGGTAAAAGAACAATGTTAACAGATGATACAAAAAATGCTGTTATGGTAATGGAATCTGTCAATAAAGAACAGAATGAAATTATTGATGAGGCAATGTTACAATTACAAAAGTCTATTAAAGATAATCTTAATGTAGAAGGTAAAATTTTTAAATTAAATAAGGATAATTCTGTTATAGGTGAATAATATGAAGTACCTCATAATTGTTAAACATAAGTTTAACGATAATGAGGTATTTTTATATCTTAATGGACAATAAAGAGCAATTAATTTGAAAAGGAACGTGCGTTCGTGTAAAATTGCATGAAAAGGATGTGGGACTAATGGCTGAATTAAATGGTATTACAATAGACGATAATTTATTAAAAAGAAAAATTATCCATGTCGATATGGATGCTTTTTATGCGTCAATTGAAGAGCGTGAACATCCTGAATTTATTGGACAACCATTAGTTATTGCCCAGGATCCTAGAAAAAATGGTGGTCGTGGTGTTGTTGCTACAGCAAATTATGAGGCAAGAAAATTAGGTATCCATTCTGCTATGGCAGCCCAAGAAGCTTATGAAATTTGTCCTAAAGCTATTTTTAAATCGCCTGATTTCACACTATATAAAGAAGTTTCAAGACAGCTTCATGAAATATTTCATGAATATACAGAAATGATTGAGCCAATTGCATTTGATGAAGCCTATCTTGATATTACACAGAATAAAAAAGAAATTAAAAGTGCTATTCAAGCAGCGCACATGATTCAAAGAGAAATCTATCAAAAATTACATTTAACCTGTTCAACGGGTGTTTCTTATAATAAATTTTTAGCAAAACTAGCGTCCGATTACAATAAACCAGCTGGAATGACATTAATTCTGCCAGAAGATGTCATTCCTTTTTTATCTGAATTGCCAATTGGTAAATTTAGAGGCGTTGGAAAAAAAACAGAACCAAAAATGATTAATCAAGGTATCCTTACTGGAAAAGAATTATTAGAAAAATCTGAAGTTGAATTAATTCAACAATTTGGTAAATTAGGGTACTTCTTATATAAACGAGTACGAGGTGTTGATGATCGTCCAGTCGAGTGGCAAAGAGAGAGAAAATCGATTGGTAGCGAGCGAACATACGGGAAGTTATTGATGACAACGGATGAAGTTGAAACACAACTTAGGTATATTGCACATTTAGTTTCAGAAACGTTGAGTAAACAACAAAAACATGGGAAAACGTTAGTCATTAAAGTTCGCTATCAGGATTTTACGACGCTAACAAAAAGATTAACATTGGAAGAATTTATTCGTAATGATGCAGCAACTATTTATTTTTATGGACGACAGATTTTTGACGATATATTGGGTGCAGAAAAGGGAATTAGGTTACTTGGATTAACGATGACAAATTTAGCACCAATTGGTTTTGAAAATATGAAACTACCATTATTTGGGAAAAAAGACACAAAACAGCCTTTGTAATTGGCCTCAATAACCGTTATACTTAAGAGCAACTTTGGAAACGAAAGAAGACTAAACATGAAAATTACATGGCTTGGACAATCTAGTATTCAAATTGTTACTGACGATAAGTTGACGATCTTAATTGATCCATTCATTAAAGATAATCCGTTAGTTAAAACGACTATTGACGAATTAAATCCAGATTATATTTTAGTGACGCATGCACACTACGATCATGTGGGTGATACAATTGAGTTAGCAAAAAAATCAGGGGCTAAAGTCGTTACAATCAATGAACTAGCTAATTATTTTGAAGATGAGGGTTTAATTGTTGAGCCTTTAAATTTTGGTGGTCAGCTTAAATTACCTTTCGGTTCAGTAAAACTTATTCCCGCGTGGCATACTGCTGCCTTGGTAATTGATGGTACAGCGAGAACATTAGGTGTAGCTGCAGGGTTTGAATTGCATATTGATGGGAAAGTCTTGTATCATGCAGGAGATACGGCTTTATTTTCAGATATGAAGTTAGTTAATCATATGGAACCTGTTGATTTAGCATTTTTACCGATTGGTGATACTTATACAATGGGTTTAGAAGATGCTGCAATTGCAGCTGAATTTGTACAGGCAAAAAAGGTTGTTCCAATTCATTACAATACGTTTACCAAAATTGAACAAAATCCAGTTGAATTTGTTCAATTATTGAATGATGGTGTGGGGATTATTCCCGAGATTGATATTCCATTTGAGTTCTAAGAAGGAGTCATTTAAGTGAAAATTGAGTTAGAAATTTTAAAAAAAATTAAACAATTTGATACGATTATTATTCATCGTCATCAAAGTCCAGACCCTGATGCAATTGGATCTCAATCGGGGTTAGCAGCAATTATTCGTGCTAGTTTTCCTGACAAAAAGGTTTATCAAGTTGGTGCGCCCTCAGCTGGATTAGTATGGATTAGTGACCAAGATGAAATTTCTGATGAGACGTATAATAATGCACTCGTCATCGTGATTGATACGGCTAATCGTCCAAGAGTTGAAGATGATCGATATACAAGTGGTGCCTACCTAATTAAATTGGATCATCATCCCAATGAAGACGTTTATGGTGATTTAGTTTGGGTGAAAACAAATGCATCAAGTAGTTCTGAATTAGTTATGGATTTAGTTGATGGCGTTGGTGGAGAACTTGTAGTTACTGATGATGCGGCTAGGATGTTATACGCCGGAATTGTTGGCGATACAGGTCGATTCATGTATTCAGCAACAACTGCACATACGATGCAAGTGGTTGCTGAATTAATGACTTATCATTTTTCAACTACTAAAATAAACCAAAAAATGGACAATATTACCGCAGGTGTCGCTAAGTTATCAGGATATGTATATGATAATTTAGTTATTACAGAACATAAAGCAGCATATGTCATATTGACACATGACTATCTAGATTCAATAGAGTTGGGCGATGCTGGTTCATCTCAAATTGTACCTTTACCAGGTAAAATTATTGAAGTTCAATGTTGGGCAATTTTTGTGCAGCAAAAGGATGGTAGCTATCGCGTTCGATTACGATCAAAAGGTCCTGTAATCAATCAGTTAGCAAAAGAGCATGATGGTGGTGGACATCCCATGGCCAGTGGTGCAAGAGCTAAAGACCAAGCAGAGTACGAAGAAATAGTTAAATCACTTGATGATTTAGCTAAGACATATACGGGAGAATAAAATGCCAGAAAATTTTAAAAATTTTGGATTGAAATCGTATCTTTTAAAAGCGATTGAAGCAATTCATTTTAATGTACCAACAGAAGTTCAACAACGCTTAATACCAGTTGTTTTAAAGGGTAAAAGCGTTGTAGGTCAATCACAAACGGGTAGTGGTAAAACACATACTTTCCTATTACCAATCTTTAATCAACTTGATCCTTCAAATAATACGGTTCAAGCAGTTATTACGACACCAAGTCGTGAACTTGCTTACCAAATTTATGAAGCTGCTAAGCAATTGGCAGAATTTAGTCCCGAACCTATTCATATTCAAAATTATGTTGGTGGGACAGATAAACAGCGTCAAATCGATAAATTAAGTAGAAGACAACCACAAATTGTCATTGGGACACCTGGACGTATTGCTGATTTAATGAGCAGTAACGCTTTAGATATTCATAATGCATCAACTTTAGTTGTAGATGAAGCAGATATGACACTTGATTTAGGGTTTTTGAAAGAAACTGATCAAATTGCATCTGCATTACCTTCTGATCTTCAAATGATGGTGTTTTCAGCAACTATTCCACAAAAATTACAACCATTTTTAAAGAAATACATGAAGAACCCAGTAGTTGAAGAAATTGCAGCTAAATCAGTTATTAGTGATACGATTGAAAACTGGATTATTCCAACGAAGGGTCATGATCGTAATGAAGTTATTTATCAATTAATTACGATGGGACAACCATATATCGCACTTATTTTTGCAAATACAAAAACACGTGTTGATGAAATTGTTGAGTATTTACGTGGTAAGAATTTAAAAGTTGCTAAAATTCATGGTGATGTGCCAGCTCGTGAACGAAAACGTGTCATGAAAGAAGTTCAAAATTTAGATTTTCAATATGTTGTCGCAACTGATTTGGCAGCGCGTGGAATTGATATTGAGGGTGTTTCACATGTCATCAATGATGATATTCCAAATGATTTAGAATTCTTCATTCATCGTGTTGGACGTACTGGTCGTAACGGTTTGAGTGGTATTGCGATGACGTTATATGAACCAAATGAAGAAAATAAAATTGCTGAGTTAGAAGCAATGGGGATTAAATTTGCACCTAAAGATATTAAAAAAGGTGAAATCGTTGATTCTTATGATCGTAATCGCCGTGAAAATCGTAAACAAACCAAAGATCCTTTAGCTCCAGTAATCAAAGGAATGGTTAAAAAAGAGAAGAAAAAACGTAAACCTGGATATAAGAAAAAGATTCAAAAAGCAATTAAACGTAAAGATCAAATGGATCGTCGCGTTAACAGAAAACAAAATCGTAAAGAGTCGTAAGCTTAATTTGACAATTTGAGTCGATTTCAATATAATTTTTATTAGAAACAGGGATAAATTTAAATAGCCTAACAGAAACATTTCATTTGCTGAGAGAAATGATTATTTAAAAAAGCTGCCTTGTGTTAAGTATTAATAGAATGACGTCCACTCAACGTTATCGAGTTTAAGAGGTAAACGACTAAAACATCGTTGCAAGTAAGGTGGTACCGCGCTATAAGCGTCCTTACTCGCAGCGGTGTTTTTTGCTTAAAAATAGAAGGGAAGTCACACTTATGAAAAAAATGACAAGTACTGAAATACGCCAAATGTATTTAGATTTCTTTAAAGAAAAAGGCCATACAATTGAACCTAGTGCCTCATTACTACCTGTGGATGATCCCACATTACTGTGGATTAATTCCGGTGTTGCAACTTTAAAAAAATATTTTGATGGATCAGTTGTACCAGAAAATCCTAGAATTACGAATGCCCAAAAAAGTATTCGTACGAATGATATCGAGAATGTTGGTAAGACAGCACGTCATCATACGTTATTCGAAATGTTGGGTAATTTCTCAATTGGGGATTATTTTAAACCAGAAGCAATTAATTGGGCTTGGGAATTATTAACAAGTGAAAAATGGTTCGCATTTGATGCTGAAAAACTATACGTTACTGTTTACCCAAAAGATTTGGAAGCAAAACGTATCTGGTTAGAAGAAGTTAAGTTACCAAAGGATCATCTAGTAGAAGTAGAAGATAACTTTTGGGATATTGGACAAGGACCTAGTGGACCTGATACAGAAATTTTTTATGATCGTGGACAAAGTTTTAATAACTTAGCTGAGGATGATGACGAAAATTATCCTGGTGGCGAAAATGAACGTTATCTAGAAGTTTGGAATATCGTGTTCTCTGAATTTAATCACACACCTGAAAATAACTATGAACCACTACCTCATCAAAATATTGATACGGGGATGGGTTTAGAACGTGTTGTTTCGATTTTCCAAAATGCAAAAACTAATTTTGAAACAGATTTATTCTTACCCTTAATTGATGCAACTGAAAAAATGAGTAATAATAAAAAATATGATGATAATGCCCAAGATGATATTTCATTTAAGGTTATTGCAGATCATGCGCGTGCAATTTCATTTGCCATTGGTGATGGCGCTTTACCTTCTAATGAAGGACGTGGCTATGTTATTCGTCGATTAATTCGTCGTGCAGTGATGCATGGACAAAAATTAGGGATAGAAGGATCATTTTTAACGCAACTTGTACCTGTTGTTGGTAATATTATGAAGGATTATTATCCGGAAGTTTTAGAACAATCAGAGTATATTTCTAAAATTGTTCGTTCTGAAGAAGAACGATTTAATGAAACATTAAAAGATGGATTACAGTTATTAAATAATCTTATTTTAACGACTAAAAAAGAAAATAAAGTAGAGCTAACTGGTGCTGGTGTCTTTAAATTGTACGATACTTATGGTTTTCCATTTGAATTAACGAAAGAATATGCCGAAGATGAAGGATTATCTGTAGATCAAGTAGGGTTTAACGCTGAAATGCAACAGCAGAAGGATCGTGCTCGTGCTGCACGTAGTAATGCTAAATCAATGGGTGTTCAAAATGGGATGTTAACAGATATTAAAACAATTAGTGAATATGTTGGTTATACACAAGCTAATGTGGATGACGCCAAAGTGGTTGATTTAATTGTGGATAACGAGTTAGTAGATAACATAAAACCAGGTGATAACGCTCAAGTTATTTTTTCAAAAACACCATTTTACGCTGAAATGGGTGGACAAGTTGCTGATAAAGGAACTATCAAAGATACAGAAGGCAATGTTATTGCTGAAGTTGAAGAAGTTCAACATGCACCTAATGGACAAAATTTACACGCCATTAAAGTTCTTGCAGCAATGAAAAAAGACCAATTAGTGACACTAGAAATTAATCAAGATTTCCATAAAAAAGTTGAAAAAAATCATACGGCGACACATTTACTTGATCAAGCATTGCGAGATGTTCTGGGCGAACATACACATCAAGCTGGGTCATTAGTCGAACCCACTTATCTACGGTTTGATTTTACAAATATTGGTTCCGTTTCAGAGAAACAGTTAAAACAAGTTGAAAAGATTGTTAACGATAAGATTTGGGCTGAGTTAGCTGTTGAAACTGTTGAAACAGATATTGATTCTGCTAAAAATATGGGTGCCATTGCTTTATTCTCAGAAAAATATGGAAAAATTGTGCGGGTTGTGAAAATTGGCGATTATTCAATTGAATTCTGTGGTGGTACGCACGTTTCAAATACGAGTGAAATCGGCTTATTTAAAATTATTTCTGAATCAGGTGTTGGTGCCGGCGTTCGTCGTATTGAAGCAGTAACTTCTAAAGAAGCTTTTGATTTCTTAAACGGACGTAACGAACTCTTAGAAACAGTAGCACAACAAGTAAAAGTAAATAAAGTCGTAGAAGTTTCAAATAAAATTGAACAATTACAAAGTGCATTAAAAGTAAGTGAACAACAAATTCAAGCATTTGAAGATAAAATTGCTAGCCAACAAGCTGGGGATGTTTTCAAAAATAAACAAGAAATTAATGGTAAAACGTTAATTGCAGCAAAAGTTTCAGTTTCAGGGATGTCTCAATTACGTCAATTGGCTGACCAATGGAAAACCCAAGAATTATCAGATGTTTTGGCTATTGGAACAACAAGTGATGACGGTAAAGTTAATTTAATTACGGCAGTTAGTGCTGATGGCATTAAATCAGGATTAAAAGCGGGCGATTTAATTAAGACGATTGCGCCACTTGTTGGCGGTGGTGGCGGTGGCCGACCAGACTTAGCTCAAGCAGGTGGTAAAAATCCAGCAGGTTTAGCTGATGCAATCAAAGAAGCAGCAAATTGGTTAAATAATCAAACCAAATAATAATTAAAGGAGTATTTATCTAATAATAAATAGATAAATACTCTTTATTATATTACGGCTTGATTACATCAGCTTGTTTTGATTGTCGAATGGTCCTTTTTTTAGTAGAATAGAGCTAGGTTAATAAATTGATGGGGGTGCCACGTTATGAGTTCATTAGATAAAACAATGTTCTTTAATTTTGACGAAAATAATAAAAAAGATGTCCACGATACATTGGTAACTGTTTACCAATCATTAGAAGAAAAAGGGTACAACCCTATTAACCAGATTGTTGGCTATTTGTTATCGGGCGATCCTGCTTATATTCCTAGATTTAATGACGCACGTAATTTAATTAGAAAATATGAACGCGATGAAATTGTTGAAGAGTTAGTTAAAAATTACTTAAATACAGAAGAAAAGTAGGAAATTAAATGAGATTAATGGGCTTGGATATTGGTTCAAGAACGGTCGGCGTTTCAATGAGCGATTTATTAGGATGGACTGCCCAAGGCGTTGAAATTATTCGTATTAATGAAGACAGAAGTGACTTTGGTATTGAACGTGTCAAAGAATTGGTTACAGAGTATGAAGTAACTGGCTTTGTACTCGGCTTACCCAAAAATATGAACAACTCATTAGGCCCTCGTGCTGAAGCTGCGCAAAAGTACGGCGAGTTATTAGTTGAAACTTTTGGCTTGCCAATTGATTTTCAAGATGAACGGTTGACAACTGTTGAGGCAGAACGTATGCTTGTTGAACAGGCCGATACATCAAGAAAAAAAAGAAAAAAAGTTATTGATAAACTTGCTGCAAGCCTAATTTTACAGAATTATTTAGATGGTAAAGGCAAATTAACTAAAGAATAAAGTGAGGTCACAATATGAATAATGAAGAAGAAAACCAACAGATTACATTAGTAGATGATAACGGTAATGAAACACTTTTTGAAGTTCTGTTTACCTTTGAATCTGATGATTACAATAAATCATATATTATGCTTTATCCACTTGGCTCAGAAGCTGATGAAGAGGTTGAAATTCAAGCTTACTCATTTAGTCCTAATGAGAATGGTGAAGCAACTGAAAGTGATTTAGAACCAATCGAAGACGATGATGAATGGGATATGGTAGAAGAAGTATTGAATACCTTCCTTTCAGATGAAAGTATGCAATAGAAGATTATTTAAAAAGTTGAGCCAAATTGGTTTAACTTTTTTATTTTGTTTTAAATTATATATTATGGACTATGATACACATATCTCTTTTGATCAATTCGTGGTAAAATTATTTTTAAATGATTAAATGTAAGGAGGGTGTTCATTGGAAAATCAAAAGAATAGATATAAGACTAAAATCGGTAAAAAAGTGTATACAATTATTGGATCAGAATCAGACACACACATGGACGCCGTAGCAACATTGGTGAAAAATGAATTTCAATCAGTGAAGGACATGCTACCTGAAATAGATGATGAACAAGTAGCGATATTAGTAGCTATCAACGCAGTTTCAGATCAAATTAAATTACAAGAAAAATTAAATGAAATTAATGGTGAAACACAAGTAAAGGAGTAATATTATGACAGTTTCTTTAATTGTTATCTTTTTATTAATTGTGTCATTTTTTAACGGTTATAGAAAAGGATTAGTATTAACGCTTTTGAGAATTGTAGGATTTATCGCTATCTATTTATTTGCTAAAGTTTTAACAAATCCTGTTACTATTTGGTTGGGAGAACGTTTCCCTAAAATTATGGAAACTGATAAGACATCTATTACGAACCATCTTCAGACTAACTTTTATTCGATGATTGTATTTGCGGCTTTATTTGTGGTTGGCGGTATACTCATTAGAGGTATTATTAGAGTAATAAATTCTGTTACAAAATTACCAGTTATTCATCAGGTGAATTCACTAATTGGTGGGGTTCTATCGGTTATACTGATGTTTGTTTTTATTTTTATTGGGTTAATTATTTTGTCGGCTTGGCCTAATCAAAAAGTTAATGAAGCTGTTTTAGAATCGACGGTTGCTCAAAAAATACTAACAGATACGCCAACAATAGCTAAAAAGATGTTCATTACAAATACATCATCTACAGATTAAATGTTAGGAGAATTAAAGTATGAACGAAAAAGGATTAAAGACATTAGAATATCAAAAAGTTAAACAACAAATTCAAACATTTATATCTACTGAATCTGGACAAGAAGAAGTTAAGGCATTAGAGCCGATGACTAATCTCGAAAAAATCCAAAAGGATTTAGACGAAACACAAGATGCTGTGAAGATATTGCGACTCCGCGGTGGCATTCCTTTACCACAATTAGTCAACGTTAAGCCACATATGAAACGGTTAGATATGGGAGCTTCTTTGAATGGTAAAGAGCTATCTGCTGTTGGTCGTGTACTACGAACGACTAATGAGGTTAAATTATTTTTTAAAGATTTAGCAGATTCTGAAATTGAATTAACGAGATTATTTGAATGGATAGAAAAGCTTGAAAATCTACCTGAAATTAATCGTAGGTTGAATCAGTCAATTGAAAATGATGGTCACATTACTGATGAGGCTTCACCAGTATTGCATAATATTCGACAAAATATTTTACGCTCGGAAAGTGCCATTAGAGCTAAACTACAAGAATTTACGCGTGGTAAAAGTGCTAAATATTTAAGTGAAACATTAATTACAATTAGAAATGAACGTTACGTTATCCCTGTTAAGGCAGAATATCGTGGTCAATTTGGTGGCGCTGTTCATGACCAAAGTGCAACAGGACAGACCTTATTTATTGAACCGCAAGCAATTGTCGAGATGAATAATCATTTACGCGAACAGCAACTTGCTCAAGCAGATGAAGAACGTCGTATTTTGGCAGAGTTATCTGAATTAGTTGCACCTTTTACAGCAGAAATTTTAGAAAATGCTTATATTTTAGGACATTTCGATTTTGTTAATGCAAAGGCACAATATGCAAGCTCAATTAAAGCAACTGAACCAGCAATTAGTGTTGAAAATGACATTTTTTTAAGACAAGCACGTCATCCTTTATTGGATAGTAAAAAAGTAGTTGCTAACGATATTATGTTAGGAAAAGATTATCAAGCAATTGTTGTTACGGGACCTAATACCGGTGGTAAAACAATTACGTTAAAAACATTAGGCTTAATTCAGATGATGGGACAATCAGGTTTAAATATTCCAACAAATGAAGGTAGTCGTATTGGTATTTTTGAAGATATCTTTGCAGATATTGGGGATGAACAATCGATTGAACAGAGCTTAAGTACATTTTCTGCTCATATGACTAATATCGTTTCTATTTTAGCTAATATTAACGAACATTCATTAGTTTTATTTGATGAATTAGGAGCTGGAACGGATCCACAAGAAGGTGCAGCTTTGGCGATTGCAATTCTTGATGCTGTTGGAGAAAAAGGTAGTTATACAGTTGCTACAACACATTATCCCGAATTAAAAGCGTATGGGTTTAATCGTGCTGGAACAATTAATGCTAGTATGGAATTTGATAGTGAAACGTTACAACCAACTTATCGATTATTAATTGGAATACCTGGTCGTAGTAATGCGTTTGATATTTCTCGTAAAATTGGGTTAGCGTCAAATGTTGTTGATCAAGCGCAAAACTTGACCAATCAAGATAGCCAAGATTTGAATGAAATGATTTCTGACTTAATGAGTAAGCGAAAAAAGGCAGAAGATGAGACACTGGCATTAAAAGCACAACTAGAAGATTCAACGAAATTACATGATGACCTAGCTAAACAGTATGCCGAGTTTGTTGCGCAAAGAGAGTCAATGACGGATAAGGCTAAGGGAAAAGCTAATGAAATCGTGGCAGAAGCAGAAATAAATGCAGATAAAATAATAAAAGAAATTCGCCAAATGCAGATGCTTCAAGGACAAGCTGTTAAAGAACATGAATTAATTGATGCAAAATCACAATTATCACAAATGCATCAACCAACAAATGCTTTGAAGAAAAATAAGGTCCTACAACGAGCTAAAAATAAACAAGAATTCCATGTGAACGACGATGTCTTAGTTAAAACTTATGGTCAACAAGGTGTTTTAGTTAAAAAAATGAGTAAGACAGAGTGGGAAGTTCAACTTGGTATTCTAAAAATGAAAATTAATGAAAACGACCTTCAAAAAGTTCATATCGAGAATGATAAAAAGGATAGAACCATTTTTAAAAATGCGGCTTCAACAAGCGTTTCAACATCGCTTGATCTTCGTGGACAGCGCTATGATGATGCAATGAGCCAAGTTGATCAGTATATTGATTCTGTTTTACTTGCTGGATATGCTTCTGTTACTATTGTTCATGGTAAAGGGACTGGAGCCTTAAGAACTGGAATAACAGATTATTTGAAATCAAATCGTCATGTTAAGTCATTTGAATTTGCAGCACCCAATGCTGGTGGAAATGGCGCAACTATCGTAGAATTCAAGTAACGTTTACTTTTTGTAAGCAAAAATGTGGCGTGGTATTATTTTCTTTGATATGATGGTCACATAAATAATAAAAGGGGGAATTCAAATGGTACAAGCAATTACAGATAAAGAATTTGAAAAAGTAACAGATTCAGGTGTAACATTGACAGATTTTTGGGCAACATGGTGTGGTCCTTGTCGTATGCAATCGCCAGCTATTGAAGATTTAGAACAAGAAATGGGCGATAAAGTAAAATTTTCTAAAATGGATATTGATCAAAATCCAGCAACAGCACAATCTTTTGGTATCATGAGTATTCCAACTTTAATGATTAAAAAAGATGGCGAAGTTGTTGATACAATCGTCGGTTATCATTCAAAAGATCAGGTTAAAGAAGTTTTAGCACAATATATTTAGTAATTAAAAAGAGCTGACTTTTAAAGTCAGCTCTTTTTAATTATCTATTCGATAATTATTCAGTTTCAGTTGGTACTTTGAAGTGAAATTGGTCAGTTGGTTCTGTCATATTAGGATCTTTTAAATCAGTTTGAACAATAATTGAAACACCGGATTTATTATTTTGATTTTCAATTATTGTTTCTGATGTGAAACCACTTTGAATTTGGATAGTTTCAGCAATAAACCCAGCTTCTAGGTTAAAATCAGCAGACTTAATCTGATTCTGTCTGAAGGTAACAATATTACCAGATAGTAACCAAGTTTGCTTGTCTTTTTTTTCTTTAACCACTTCAAGAGTACCCCAATTTGCCTTTTCAAAAAAGGTAATAAGGTCTGCAATATTAGCGAGGTTAGCATTACGGGCCATTTTTTTACCAACCCAGTATAAAATTGTTGTATCCGTACCAATTACTTCTGGTATTAAACTATCGCGAATAAGTTCATATGCGAATGTATCATTGTTGTCAGCTGATAATAAATTTTCAATCAAATTTGGTTTCATATGGATCTCCCTCTGGATATATAATATACAAGTATTATACCGTTATTTAAGATTAGATGATATTGATTTTTCATAAATTAATGTTAAATGACTAGACTTGAATTTTGAGTAAAGACAAGTCATAATTAAGATTGATAAGTAATCGAAAAAGAGGTTAGAAAATGAATAATCAAGCAATTGGATTTATTGATTCAGGTGTTGGTGGATTAACAGTTGTAAAAGAAGCACTTAAACAATTACCAAACGAAAAAATATACTATTTAGGTGATACAGCTAGAATGCCATATGGACCTCGGCCCTCAGAACAAGTTTTAGAATTCACTTGGGATATGACATCTTTTTTGTTAAGTAAAGGGATAAAAATGTTAGTGATTGCTTGTAATACAGCAACGGCTGCTGCCTTGGATGATTTACGAGAAAAATTAGCAATCCCAGTGATTGGTGTTATAAAACCAGGAAGTAGAGCGGCAATTAAGTCATCTAAAAACCAAAGAGTAGGCGTTATTGGGACGGAAGGTACGATTAAAAGTAGCGCATATAGTAATACGTTACATGAAAAAAATCCTAATTTATTTGTGACGAGCTTACCTTGTCCAAAGTTCGTCCCAATTGTCGAGAGTGATCAATACGAATCAGAAATCGCTGAACGAGTTGTTAATGAAACGTTAGCTTTTTTTGATGATAAAAACATTGATACACTAGTCATGGGCTGTACTCACTATCCATTACTCAGACCTTTTATTCAAAATGCGGTTGGTGATAAAGTAACGTTGATTGATTCAGGAGCTGAAACAGTTAACGATGTTTCAACTATCTTAGATTATTTTAATATTGCGGCTAAAAGTGAAGCAAAAATTGAACATGAATTTTTTACGACGGGTGATGCGAATGATTTTAACGAAATTGCATCAGGTTGGTTAGGATTAGAAAATATAAATTCTAAAACAATTCATTTAGGACAGGGAGACTAACATGCGTAAAAATGAGAATCGAGATAATTTAGAAGTTAGACCAGTCTCAATTACAAAATTAAGTCTTAAGGAAGTCGATAGTGCGATTGAATACCAGTTGGGCTTGACTAAGGTAACAATTTTAGTTAACGAAACAGATAACATTGGTGAATTGAAAGTAGACGTTAATCAGTGGTTGAGTGCTCAAAGCAATGTCAAAATTGAATTGATTTTATCATCGCTTAAGACGGCCTTGGCAGAAACATTAAAAGATACTGGATTTAATTTACAAGTACAAATCATGCAAGCTGATGGGGATATTATTGCAACAGTTATTAATGCGAGTTATGTAGCAATTCAAAATTTATTGTTAAAGAGTAACGGTCAAAAATTAAAACCATTTTCAGCGATTAATGTTGGTTTCATTCATGATGAGTTATTTGCTGATTTAACAAGTGAAGAAGAGGAAACAGCCGATAGTCATTTATTAATTGTTCAAAATGAATCAGGGGCTTTTTTACAATTGAATTTTGAAAAATCTAATGCTGATTTACTTGGTGACAAATTAACGCAACTTTTAGGTGGAGCAATGTCAGGATTATCAGAATTAATGGGTAATTCGCAGAAGAAAACCATTTTAATTCAAAATGAACATATTGAGAATCAAAAAGATGTGATTTTAATTGCAACTAAAAATGAAGGAAAAGCGACTGAATTTAAACGTTTTTTTAATCCACTAGGATTTAAAGTTACTACGTTGTTGGACTATCCTGAATTACCAGATGTTGAAGAAACTGGGAAAACATTTGAAGAGAATGCAAGATTAAAGGCAGAAACAATTTCACAATTAACACAATTACCTGTTTTAGCAGATGATTCTGGTTTAATGGTGGACGCCTTAGATGGTCGACCAGGTATATTTTCTGCTCGTTTTGCTGAGGACCATAATGACGCTGCGAATAATGCGAAATTATTACATGAAATGACTGACGTGCCGAAAGACAAAAGGACTGCAAATTTCCATACAACGTTAGTTTTTGCAAAACCTGGTAACGAGTCACTAGTTGTAGACGGTGAAGTGGCTGGAGAAATTTTGGGTATACCACGTGGAGATAACGGATTTGGTTATGACTCACTTTTTTATGTACCTGAATTATATAAGTCTATGGCTGAACTGACTGAAGTAGAAAAAAATAAAATTAGTCATCGCGGTCGTGCAACCGTCAAGTTAATGTCAAATTTTAATGATTGGTGGGAAAAATAAGATGAAGTGCTTAGTTGTGAGTGATAGTCATGGAGATCGTGATATATTAGAATCTATTTTAGTACATAATAAAAATCAAGTTGATGTATTTTTTCATTGTGGCGATTCAGAATTAGAAGCAAATGATCCGCTTTTTAATAAATTTGATGGTGTCCTAGGAAACATGGATTTTGATATGAATTTTCCAGAAGAATTAGTTGAAATTGTGAGCGGGGAAACTATCTATCTCTCTCACGGGCATCTGACTAACGTTAAAACAGGACTGTTCACACTTGAATTAAAAGCTAAGGCTAATCATGCTAAATTCGTATTTTTTGGACATACTCATGAATTAGGATGTGAGATGACTGACGATGGCGTATTAATTTTAAATCCTGGGAGCATTAGTCTTCCTAGAGGGATGTATCAAGGGATTGGTGGAACATATGCGATAGTAGAAGCAAACGAAAAAAATGTTCACGTCTCATATTTCACTAGACAGCATAAATTAATACCAGAATTAACTTGCGAGTTTAAACGTAAATAGCGAAAAAAAACCTCTAAACGAATTTTATCGTTTAGAGGTTTTTAAAATTTAAGCTAGCATAAAAAGTGATTTGTATAGGAAAACGGCACAAATGCCGGCTGCAATTGGTGCAACGACTGGGACCCAACTATAATCCCATTGTGAGTTACCTTTATTTTTAAGAGGTAATAGTTGATGTAGTAAACGTGGAGCAAGATCACGAGCTGGGTTTAGGGCTGGGCCAGTTGCGCCACCCAATGATGCAACTAATACAAGGACTAAGAAACCTAATCCGAGATGAGCTGTTCCGAGGTTATCGGAGAAAAATGGTGCTTTTGTAATACCAATGGCGCCAAATATCAAAATGAAAGTACCAACAAATTCATTAATAAAACCATTTAATTTACTTTGAGCGGCATCAATAGTTGAGAAAGTACCTAAAATACGTTCAGGATCAGTTGTTTGATCATAGTAAGGTTTGTAGGCTGCAACAACAATAGCTTGTCCAACGAATGCACCTAAAAATTGTACTGTCATGTAGGGAAGTACTTCACCCCATGGGAACAAACCAGAAAAAGCTAATCCTAAAGTGAAAGCTGGATTAATATGATTTGCTGAAATACTACCAAAGATTAAGGCGGGAATCATAACACCGAATCCATAACCGAAGGCGATTAAAGCCCAATCACTACCATGTCCTTTTGTATGCCCAAGTTCGACATTGGCCACCGAACCATTACCTAAAATAACCATAATTGCTGTACCAATAAATTCTGCAGCTAATCTTGTTGTTAATGTATAATCCATTGTATCCTCCTATTTTTGTTCGCAATATTTATTATGTTACCAATATTGCGAACAAATGTAAATATTTATTAATAATTGGCTCGATTTTTAAAAAAAATTAGTGTCTGCGTTCAATTTATTATAAAATAGGAGTTGTTCTAAAAGTTTGGAAGGAGGACCTATTGAATGATAGCTAAGTCTATTGAAAAAATGTTATCCGAAAACCAGGAACACTTTTTAATTCCAGCTGAAATTGTTGCTAATGTACAAGAAAATAACTTCCTGGATCACGCACTATTGGTTTTAACAAAAGTTCATTATGCTAAAATTCCCGTTTTAGATAATGATTATAAGTTTAAAGGATTGTTATCCTTGTCTATGATTACTGAGACAATGTTAGGATTAGATGAATTGGATGTCAGCCGATTACACGAAGTTCGTGTTAAAGATGTTATGGAAACTGATATTCCCACTATTCAAGATCCTTACGATATTGAGAATGTTTTGCACTTACTTGTGGACCATCCCTTTTTATCAGTTGTTTCTTCTGAGGGCAGTTTTACAGGTATCGTGACACGTCGTGAGCTTATGAAAAGTATGAATCATATTGCTCATGAATTTGAAAAAGAGTATATAGTTCAAGATATTGAAACTAAAGAAAGAAAATAAATAATATGAAATATTAGGAGAATGATGATGGCAAATTTAGATGCACACGAAATTATTAATTTTATTAGCACTTCAAAAAAGAAAACACCCGTTAAGGTATATATTAAAGGGGATTTAGTTGAAATCGATGTACCAGATACGATAGAAGACTACTTAAATGATAAAGCTGGCGTTTTATTTGGTGATTGGGCAGATATTGAACCTTTCCTAAATGAAAATTCAAAAATTGTAAGTTCTCATATTGAAAATGAAACTCGTAATTCAGCTGTTCCGTTATTAGATTTAAAAAAGATTAATGCACGTATTGAACCAGGTGCAGTTATTCGCGATCAAGTTTTAATTGGCGATAACGCTGTTATCATGATGGGCGCTATCATTAATATTGGTGCTGAAATTGGTAAGGGAACAATGATTGATATGGGTGCTGTTTTAGGTGGTCGTGCAATTGTTGGAGATAATTGTCATATTGGTGCTGGAACAGTACTTGCTGGGGTTGTCGAACCACCTTCAGCAACACCTGTTATTATTGAAGATGACGTTTTAATTGGTGGAAATGTTGTCGTGCTTGAAGGCGTTCGTGTTGGTAAAGGTGCCGTTGTTGGTGCTGGAGCTGTTGTTACTAAAGATGTTGCACCTTATACGGTAGTCGTAGGGATGCCCGCAAAAAAAGTTAAAGATATCGATGATAAAACAAAAGATAAAACAGAAATTTTAGCAGAGTTACGTAATATCTAGAAATAAATTGAAACGAGGGAACAGATAGAAATGAGTTTAACAACTGAAGAACTAATTAAAATCAGACGGGACTTACACCAAATTCCGGAAATTGGATTAGAAGAATTTGAAACTCAAGCCTATCTACTGAACTTAATTTCAAAATTTAATCAAAGTTTTATAGTAATTAAAACAGTTGAAACTGGTATTTTAGTTCGAGTAGTTGGTTCTATTGGCGGGTATACAATTGGATATCGGACTGATATTGACGGACTACCTGTTACTGAAAAGACAGGACTGCCATTTTCATCACGGAATGAAGGTAGAATGCATGCTTGTGGGCATGATATTCATATGACGGTTGCGCTCGGAATTCTAAATTACTTTTCTGAAAATCAACCAACAGTAAATATGACTTTTATCTTTCAACCAGCAGAAGAAAATGCCAGTGGTGGTAAGCGACTCTATGAGAGTGGATTATTAGATGAGTGGATGCCTGATGAAATTTATGCATTCCATGATAATCCACAATTACCTGCTGGAACAATTGGAACTCGATTAGGCACTTTGTTCGCAGGTACGTGTGAAATTCATGCACACCTAGCCGGAAAAAGTGGACATGCTGCATACCCACATCAGGCTAATGACATGGTAGTTGCTGGTGCACAGTTGGTCACGCAATTACAAACGATTATCAGTCGAAATGTCGATCCAATACAATCTGGAGTTGTTACGTTGGGTCAATTTACTGCTGGAACGACTGGTAATGTTATTGCTGGTGAAGCACAGATTAATGGAACAATTCGTGCGTTAACACAAGAAATGAATTTATTGATTCAAAAACGTGTTAAAACAATTTGTGAGGGTATCGCATTAATGTACGATTGCGAAGTAGAATTAAACCTCATTCAAGGTGGTTATCTACCTGTTGAAAATGATGATAGCAGGACTGAAAACTTTATTCGATTTATGAAAAACGATCCAGAAGTTTCATTTGTTGAAACACAACCTGCAATGACGGGAGAAGATTTTGGATTTTTATTGTCTAAAATACCTGGAACAATGTTTTGGTTGGGTGTAGATAGTCCTTACTCGCTACATTCTGAATTTTTGGCGCCTAAAGAAGCTGCAATTGATGCAGGTGTTCTTGCAATGGTCCATTTTTTGACAGATAGAGATCAACAAATAAGAAACTAAAAAATGACTCAATTATGATTTCATAATTGAGTCATTTTTTAGTTAAGTGAGATAGGTGAGTTTAAGACATGTATTTGAGCATCATTTAAAGCCGTTAGATAACCGGCAAGAAATGTCCGTTGAGTAGATGCCTGTTCACCATTTAAAGTGAACACAACGACTCTAAAGACCAAATTTCCTTTGCCAAGATCAACTAGACCTAAAATATTTGGTCCATCTTTAATTTCGGGATGAAGTGGGACTAACTTTTCATTAACGTTCTGTACAATATGGGTGATTTTATCCACATCGTCAGTGACATCAATTCGGATATCGATAACTGCTCGCATATTATTGCGAGATAAATTACTGACAATTGTGATATTTCTATTTGGGACAAAATGCAAAATACCATCATAGTCTTCAATTTGAGTCGTACGTAGGCCGACAGCCACGATAGGACCCTCAATTGAATCAATTCTAACGATATCTCCAACATCGAATTGTTGTTCTAAAAGAATAAAGAATCCAGTGACGACATCAGTTACGAATCCTTGTGCGCCAAGACCTAAAGCAACACTTAAGATTCCGGCACCTGCAATTAAGGTACCAACGGGAACACCGAGCACCGACAGAATAGCGTAAAGATAAAAAAATAACATAATATAGTGAAAAATATTTGATGTTAGTGAATTGATTGTTTCAACTCTATTTGTTGAATATCTATCGGATCCTCGATATTGATTAAATGTCCGACGAATGATTTTTTTTCCAATCCAATTTATAAGGATAAATAGAAAAGAAAAGAAAACAAGAGAAAAAACTAGTTCAACTAGGTTACTAATAATGGCATCCCAATCGATATGAGCTATGTAACGTGAAAGGAAAGTACTTTGTTTTGTAACGGTTTTTAGTAATGTCCCTAAAAGTAAATTGTCCTTTGTGAAATGCTCTAAAAAAAGATTGTTTAAAATGGCGATCACCCCTAAATTAATTTATTGATATCATCATAGCAAACATGTGGGCTAATGTGTAATTTAAATACAAAACTGTCGTATGTTATCAATTGCAGTTTTTAGGTTCGAATGCTATCCTATAAGTAGATTTTGAATTAATGTACGTAAGTAAATAGGAGGAATTATTATGACAGGTGGACAAATTGCAGGATTAATTGCCGCTGTTGCTTTCGCGGTCTTAGTCCTATTCATTATTTTCGTTCTTATGAGAATGATGAGAACACTCGGAGAAGTGAATAAAAGTATTTCATCTATTACCAGCGATGTTGATGGCTTATCAAATGAAGTTGAGAATATACTCGTAAAATCAAATATTTTATTAGACGATGTAAATGGTAAAGTAGCAACAATTGATCCTTTATTTCAGGCTGTTGCTGATTTGAGTGAAAGTGTGTCTGATTTGAATGATGCAAGTCGAGGATTAATGACACACGTTTCAGCGACGTCAAAGAGGGCTAAAGATTCTTCAGCTTTCATTAATGTTGGTAAAAAGGCATTTAGTTTTTATAAAAATAGAAAAGTTTAAAACAAGGAGGGGTTTGTTATGTCAAAAAAATTTTTATTAGGATTGGTAGTTACAGGTGGGGTTGCCGCGTATACAGCTTCTAAATTAATTTCTGAAAAAACGAAACAAGATATTAAAGAACATTTGGAAGAAAAAGCTTTAGATGTACGTGATCGCGTGTTAGAGTATAAGGCTTACGCTGAAGACGCTAGTATTGATTTAAAAGATAAAATGGTTGATTTTGATGAAATGAAAAATAATCTAAGTGATAAATTTTCTGAAAAAAGTGAATTATTAATGAGCCAGGATGCGTATGTTAATGCTAAAGATGCATTAATTAATGCAAAGAACGATTTGAAAAACAAATTAGCTATGGAATCAGACGATATATTTGAACAAATGACTGATTTAACAGATGAGTTTTCAGACTTAGCTGAAGAAGACATCTATGTTGATAGCAAGAGTGCTTTTGGCGAAGCTAAAGATGCTGATGCTGCAGAAGGCAAAGCTGAAACAATTTATCCAGATGGATGGACAGGCGAAAAATAAAAGTAAAATGAGTACCACAATTTTTAATGCGAACTATTTGAATTAATTAACTTTAAAATAATAGGTAACCACATGTTGTTCGAAAAGGAGTAGCATATGGTTACCTATTATTTTAGTTAAGACTCGTAGTTTATGGAATATTTAAAAATAAAAACCCCTAAAGTTTTCTAACTTTAGGGGTTTTTATTTTTATTAGTGTAGTTCAATTGTTTTTAATGTTTTTGGTGTAACTGTAAATGGTTCATTACCGTTTTCAGTTAGATAAATGCAGTCTTCAATACGAACGCCAGCAACGCCTGGAATGTAAATACCAGGTTCTATTGAGAAACACATACCTGGTTTAAGTTCCATTTTATTTCCTTCCATAATTGAAGGGAATTCATGTTCACTTTGTCCCATACCATGACCAAGGCGATGAATAAAGTAGTCACCATAACCAGCCTTGACGATGACATCACGAGCAATTTTATCTAAATCTTCCGCAATCATACCTGGTTTAGCAGCAGATTGCGCTTTTAATTGCGCTTCAAGACAAACTTTGTGAATTTCTAATGCTTTTTCATTTGGTTTACCGAATGCTACAGTACGACTAGCATCTGAAATATAACCATCTGAGATAACACCTAAATCAAATAATGTTAAAGCATTTGATTGGATAAGATCCTTTTTTGCAAATCCATGAGGTTCAGCGGCATTTTTTCCACTTTGAACAATAGTGTCAAAGCTCATATGCATGATTCCTTTTTTCATCATTGCATATTCAATTTCTGCAACAACATCTTGTTCAGTTCTGCCTTCTTGAAGAGCGTTAAAGCCAACTTCAAAAGCAACATCTGCCCATTTTCCAGCAATTTTTAATTTTTCAATTTCGTCTGGTGTTTTAATTACTTTAAGTGTTTCGATAAAGCTTGTTGCATCAGCTACAAATTCAGCACTTGGGAAGATACGACTAATAGCATCATATCTTTCAACTGTTAGGCTGCCTTTTTCAATAGCCCATTTCTTTGGTGAATTTTTACGTTTATTTATTTCACTTTGTATGATTGCGAAAGCATCTTCGTGATCAAGATAACCATAAACGGGATATTTCCAGCCGGTATCTTTGGCAGCTTCGACTTCAAGAGCGGGTGTGAATAAAAATGGGTCTTGATCAGGAAATACAAAGAGAGCTAAAACGCGCTCAATAGGATCACTTTCAAAACCGGTAAAATATTGAATACTCATTGGATCGTTGATATAAGCAATGTCAGTACCATTATTGGCAAGCCATTGTTGTAAAGATGCAATATGTGACATGAAATCTCTCCCTTTACAATAGTATACTGTATTATAGCATAAGTAAGACATAACAATTAAATATTGAAATTTTCATAACAATTAAAAATTGAAATTTTCATAATATAAAAATTATTTTCATGAAAATAAGGTAAAAACGCTTGCAATTGTCTTAAAAATTTGCTAAATTATTCTAGTGCTTGAAAACGGAATGAAAACTTGATATTTAAGTAATGAGAGGAAATAATACTAATGGATAAACAAACAATTACAATTTATGACGTAGCAAGAGAAGCAGCTGTTTCAATGGCAACTGTTTCACGTGTGGTTAACGGTAACCCTAACGTTAAACCTGCAACAAGAAAAAAAGTTTTGGAAGTTATTGATCGACTTGATTACAGACCTAATGCTGTTGCTAGAGGATTGGCAAGTAAGAAAACGACAACAGTTGGGGTTATTATTCCCGATGTAACTAATATTTACTTTTCATCATTAGCTCGTGGAATTGATGATGTTGCAACAATGTATAAATATAATATTATTTTAGCTAACTCTGATCAAAATGGTCAAAAAGAAGTGCAAGTATTAAATACATTATTAGCTAAACAAGTTGATGGTATTATTTTTATGGGAAATCAAATTACTGATGAATTACGTGCTGAACTTAAGAGAAGTCGTACACCAGTTGTCCTTTCAGGTTCAGTTGATCCTACTGGAGAATTAGGTAGTGTTAATATTGATTATATTGCAGCTGTAATGGAATCAGTAACGGATCTAATTAATAATGGCAATAAACGTATTGCATTTGTTTCAGGTTCAATGGATGAACCCATTAATGGCGAATACCGACTAAAAGGCTATAAATTAGCTCTTGAAAAAGCCGGAATAAAATTTGATCAAGACTTAATTTTTGAAACAGATTATTCATATCGAGCTGGCGAAACCTTATGGCCAGCAATTTCTTCAAGTCATGCAACTGCTGCTTTTGTTGGTGATGATGAATTAGCTGTTGGTGTTTTGAATGGTGCTCGAGATGCTGGTTTGAGTGTACCCGAAGATTTTGAAATTATTACAAGTAATGATTCAAAATTGACTGAGATTGTTAGACCCAAATTATCTTCAATAACACAACCTTTATACGATTTAGGGGCTGTATCTATGAGATTATTAACAAAATTAATGGATAAAGAAGAAGTTAGTGAAAAAACAATCCAATTACCATATGGCTTAATTAAGCGTTCTTCAACAAAATAATATAATAAAAAACTTGGTTTTCTAAATTATATTTGGAAAATCAAGTTTTTATTATACTTGGATGGGAAATTTTATGAAAAATAAAAATAATATTTACTTTGTTTTAGCCTTATTAATTATTGTAATTCTGTTTATTAGTTCTTCGGAAACGTACAAGCAGCAGACATCTATTCCTTTTTTAGAAAAGTATTTAGCTGGTAAACCATTTGAAAGTATGTTGTCACATATTTCATTTAGTTATGCTGGAGCAGATGAAAGTTTTAACCATGTTGGTTATTTTAAATTAGTTGAGTTTTTCATCCGTAAAACTGCTCATTTTATGACATATTTCTTTATGGCTAGCTTCATATTCTTGGGAGTGAAAAATAAAATTAAGTATTGGCGTTACAGTGGGCTTATTGCAGTTGCTTGTGCAGCGCTATATGCAGGACTTGATGAAATTCACCAAAGTTTTACAGGTGGCAGAACGCCCTTAATCCAAGATGTTTTACTTGATACAATTGGTGCAACAACAGGTGTAATTTTGACGATATTAATTTTAATGTACTATCGGCACAAAAAAGCTAAAGAAAACTAGTTCAGTCCTATTCTCGTGAAGAAGGTTGATATTAAGCTATTATTTTGATATCATAATAAACGGTTAAAAGTAAAAATTCAGAAACATTTCGGAAAGAGGTAGGGAATTATGTCAGGACATTCAAAATGGAATAACATCCAAGGTCGTAAAAATGCACAAGATGCTAAACGTGGTAAAATTTTCCAAAAATTATCGAGAGAAATTTACATGGCTGCAAAAAGTGGTGGTCCTGATCCCGATTCGAACCCCTCATTACGTTTGATGCTTGATAAAGCTAAAGCTGCAAATATGCCAAAAGATAATATTAAACGTGCTATTGATAAAGCGTCTGGTTCAGAAGGTGCAGATTATGAAGAAATTACATATGAAGGCTATGCACCTGGTGGCGTTGCCATCTTAGTTCATACCTTGACGGATAATCGTAATCGGACTGCTTCAGAAGTTCGTATTGCATTTACACGTAATGGTGGAAATTTAGGAGAAACAGGTTCAGTTAATTACATGTTTGATCGTAAAGGTTACATCGTTATTTCTCGTGAAGAATTAGATACTGATGAAGATGCTATGTTTGAAGATGTTATTGATGCTGGTGCTGAGGATTTGAAAACATCAGAAGAATTATTTGAAATCTATACAGATTCAAAAGATTTACCAGATGTACGTGCTTCATTAGAAGCAAAGGGATACAAATTAGATACATTTGAATTAGTAATGATTCCTCAAAATCTAGTACCAGTACCGGAAGATAAAATTGAACAATTCCATCATATGATTGATGCATTGGAAGAAAATGATGATGTTTCAGAAGTGTTCCATGCTGGTGATATTGCAGACGAAGATTAAGATACTCTCTATAATAAAGAGATAAGTCATCTTAAAAAGTTAGAAATTAATTAAATATAAAAATATGAAAAGCCAAAATTAAATGTTTTGGCTTTTTTTGCGTACTTAAATATATGGAAAGGAGGGATATTGAGATGATTGAAACAGAAATACAAGAAATGATTAAAATATGTGTTAAAAACAGAGCAAGTGATATGTATATAATTCCAAGTGCCAAGGGATGCTTAGTTAAGTATCGAACGTTGAATAACTATCATAGCCTTAATGTATATTCAGAAAAAAAGATGATACAAATGAATAATTTTCTTAAATTTAAGGCAAATATGATTCTGAGCGAAACTAGGCGGCCGCAGTTTGGGACTTTTCAATGGCAGATAGAACATAAAAAGGTAAATTGCCGAATTTCGAGTGTTGGCGATTTTTTAGGTAGAGAATCGATTGTTATACGATTTATTTATTCGAATACCGATGTACCGTTACTTCAACTTTTACCAAATCAATTTCAGCAGTTGATAAATGCATGTGGGTCCAGTGGGCTAATTTTATTCTCAGGTCCAATGGGTTCAGGTAAGACAACGACAATGTACCAACTGGCTGAAATGATTCAGAATCAAAGAACAATATTAACTATTGAGGATCCAGTTGAAATTCAAAATCCTAATTTTATTCAATTACAGGTTAATGATAAAGCAAACATGACATATGCGGAATTATTAAAAGTTGGATTGAGGCACCATCCTGATATTTTTATTATCGGTGAAATCAGGGATGAAGTCACTGCCAATGCTGCAATTAAAGCTGCAATGAGTGGTCATTTAATTTTAAGTACCGTACATGCAAGAAATGCAGTAGGAACAATTAAACGACTTGAAAATCTTGGCGTTAGTCGAGATGATCTCAATAGAACGCTACAGGCAGTAAGTTATCAGCGATTAATTGAAACAACGAAAGGTGGAAGCGGTGTACTATTTGATATATTAACAGGTCAAAAGTTAGAGTCTGTTCTTGAAGGAACATTTAATCAAAAAATAGCTTTAGAAAGGTGGCATGATAACCTTGATCAATGTATTAAGAAAAATATTATTACAATTGAAACAGCAAATAATTTTAAATAGAAGAAAATGGTCAATTCAAAAACAAAGTGAATTTTTCGAAGTCTTGGCAGACTTATTAGATTCGGGATTTTCGCTCAGGCAATCTTTAACAACGGCGACTAAATTATTTCCAGTTGGGAAAATAGATATTCAAAAAATTGAATCCAAGTTAAGAAGTGGTGAACCCTTCTCAACAGGTATCAAGCCGTATATTTCAAAAAGTTCGTATTATCAAATTACGATTTCTGAAAAATATGGCGGATTAAATAAAAGTATTAAACAACTCGGAAAATTGATGACGGTTAGAGTAAAACAAAAGAAACAGTTAAAGCAACTCATGCAATACCCAATGATTCTGATGGGATTACTGGTTGTCTTATATATCGGAATCCAACAATTTATTTTGCCTGAAATAAATTATAGTCAGTTAGGTGCGTCATCAAATTCTAACTTTAAAATGATTTTAATGAAGAGTATTATCTCTGTCGTAATTAGTCTATTTATCGGATATATCATAAAAATTATCATTCGTGTTTCAAAACAAAGTACGATGAACAGGCATGTTTGGTATTGTCAGGTCCCCATAGTAGGTAAAATTTATCGGGATTATTGTCATTATTATTTAACATTTAATTTGGGTCTGCTTTTAGCAAGTGGTTTAAATTTGAATAAAATATGTGATTATTTAAATCAATTTGATCAAAAATCTTTACTATATCAGTTAGGTAAACAGTTAACGAATCATTTTGAAAATGGTGGGAGTACAAAACAAATGATCGATAAAAGTCCTTTATTTCCTAATGAGATAACGACATTTCTCGCAAAAGGTAATACGTTAGATGTGATGAGCCAAGAATTATTAATGTATTCGGAATTAACTTATCGTAAATTTGAGTCATCTGTCGAAAGAATCATGATTTATGTACAGCCAGTTGCATTCATAATTGTAGCGGCCTGTATTGTTGGGTTGTATTTAACAATATTATTACCTATGTATCAAACTATGGAGGAAATTCAATGAAAAAAAATAGAAAAAAATTAAAAGCATTTACGCTTGTTGAAATGCTATGTGTCTTATTTATTATCTCACTTCTAATGTTGATTATATTACCTAACATTGGACATCAAAGAGCAGGTGCTAAACGGGTTAATGATGAAGCGTTAGTTAGCGTCGTCCAAACGCAGGTTGATTTGTATGAAAATGAAACGCATAATAAATCGATAAATTTTGCTGATTTAGTTTCGGAAAAATATTTAACTGAAAAGCAAGAAAAGGAAGCAAAAGATAATCATATTATTATCTCGAATAATGTTGTTAAAACAGAAAACTAAATTTAAAGCATTTAGTTTATTTGAAATGCTTATTTCGTTGGCAATTACTAGTATTTGTGGTCTATTGCTAATGGGGCCAATGGATCAAGTACTTGCGATATCTAAAGAAAAACAATTTTGGCAAAATTTTGAACAACTTTGGCAAAGTGCAGTGGTAGAGGCACCGATGAATCGGATGCCTAATAGTATTAATTTTAATGATGATAAAATGACCATTATTAATGGCAATAGTAAAATTAAATTAGACTATCCGAAGACTGTGACAGTTAAAAATAGAGTAACGATAAAAATAAATAAAAGTGGGCAAATCACTGGTAAAACAGTTAATTTTAAATCCACATTACCAAATAGAAATCAAAAAATAGTATTTCAAATTGGGTGGGGTCAATTTATTAGAAAGGATGTCGAATAACGTGCGTAAAATGTCAGGAATTGTGTTAGCTGACGCTATTATGACTTTAACTATTGTCGCATCAGGTTTTGGATTATATGTACAGACCAATCACACATTACAGAAACAAGAAGATTATTGGAATCATAAAACAACAACTACAAGAAATCTGAAAGAAATCAGTAAATTATTAGTCATTCATCCGACAAGTAAATTATCAAAAATAGTTGATGGCGAATTACAATGTGCTACTATGTCTGAAATTCGAATTAAGTCTGAAAATGATTTAACAAGTATTAAATTGCAATGAAAAGTTTTTCTTTGTTAGAAACTATTATTGCATTAGGTATATTTATCATCTCTCTTAGTCTAATGACAACATGTTGGCACTTATGTACAAATGAACACCAAGAAATTAGCGGAGATAGAGATTTTTCGTTACAGCAATGTATCGGATTATTGGAGTCAGATCACTTAGATTTGAAGATAATAGATGTTGGTCAATATACAATTTCATTAAAAAATAATAAGACAGGAGCTCGCTACTATCTTAGTCAGCATAATGAAATGATACAGTTTATTGGATTTTCAGGAGGTCATATACCAATTTTATATCATGTGAAATCATTTTCGGTGGCATACGATGAACCAATTCTATTTTTAAAAATCAAACAAGAACACCAAAATAAGACTTTAAAATTGGTAATACCTATGGAAAAAAAGGATTAAGATGCGAAAAATCAAATTATTAAACGGACATTTAGTTGTATCAGCCATATTTTGTTTAATGTTATTAATTGGTTTGTTATTGGGACAACTGATATATTTCCAAGCAAAATTCACTAGTTATCAGAAAATATGCCAATATAATCAAGCAGAAACTATGAAAAACATGACTATTTTAAATCAAAAAGCAAAAAATCTAAAAGAAAAATATACTTATAATTATGGTGTTGTTGAATATCAAAAAGGAGCCTATCAGGTTATTTTGAAGAATGGTAATCGATATTCTTTTTCAGAAAAATGATAAAAAAGAAACTTAACTTGAATTGAGAATTAAAAATCGTTAAACTGAAACGAGCAAATAAATTCAAGGAGTGATTTTATGTCATTAGAAGAAATAGAAATGAACTTTAATCAGATTAATGAAACAATTGATATTTTACAAAAAAGTTTAGAAATCACTTATTTGGACGCATTTATTGAGACTAGCAATAATTTGTTAGATAATAAATCTGTACACGTAGAAGATGGATTACCAAGTGAGCAAGATGTAAAAATTTTGAATCAGATTTATAAAAAAATGAATTTGAATGCCTTATCGTCAGAAGATGTACGTAAAGTTGTACAGTTAGTTTTATTGAAGGCAACAAGACAAGAAAGTATTCAACCTAATCATCAAATAACACCAGATACAATTGGATTTTTAGTTGCATTTGTATTAGAAAAATTAATAAGTACAAAAAAATCGTTTAGTTTATTGGACATTACAGTGGGATCAGGGAACTTACTGACGACGATTTTGAATCAAATGGCTGCTGATAAGTTTGAGATTTCAAAAGCATACGGGATTGATAATGATGATACAATGTTATCAATTGCAGGGTTAAGTGGACAATTACAACACTTAAATTTAGAATTATTTCACCAAGATGCGGTTGATGACCTAATTGTAAAAAAATCTGATGTTGTTATTGCTGATTTACCAATTGGTTATTACCCTCTAGATGAAAGAGTTACCCATTTTGCTACACATGCAACTGAAGGTCATTCATATGTACATCATTTATTAATAGAACAATCAATCAAATACTTAAATGATGGCGGTTTTGGCATATACCTTGTTCCTACTGGTTTATTTGAAACAGAGGAAGCAAAAAAATTACTCGTTTACATTCAATCAAATGCATATCTTCAAGGTATGCTCAATTTACCTGTGGAATTATTTAGTTCAGCTAATTCACGTAAATCTATTTTGATTTTACAGAAACATGGCGAAGGTAGTAAACAAGTTGATGAAGTACTATTAGGTGATTTCCCATCACTAAAGGGTGAAGAACTATTTCAGAGCTTTGTTAAAACGTTAGATAAGTGGATAAAGGCCAACTTTAATAATAAGTAAAGTGACTCATATTTTGAGTCGCTTTTTTTATTTAATTATAAAAAGAATAATTTCTTTAGAAATTAACATGTGTCATGTATAATCTACTTAATTACTATAGAGGGAGTTTGATATTAATGGCAGAAAAAAGTTCAGAAGATCAGCATGTTAGAGGATTAAAAAGTCGACATGTTCAATTAATTGCAATTGGTGGAACAATTGGGACTGGTTTATTCTTGGGAGCAGGTCAATCTATTCATTTGGCTGGGCCATCTATTTTATTGGCATATATTATTACCGGAATTGCATGTTTTCTTTTAATGCGTTCGTTAGGTGAATTACTGTTATCGAATGTGAATGCACATTCATTTATTGATTTTATTTATGAATATCTAGGTGAAAAGGTTGGATTTGTTGCTGGATGGACATATTGGGTCTGTTGGGTAACAATTGCAATGACAGAAATTACCGCAGTCGGGTTATATATGAAATTTTGGTTTCCTAACTTGCCGCAATGGATTCCTGGTATGGTTATGCTCCTTATTCTTTTAGGAATAAATTTAGTTACAGTGGGATTATTCGGTGAAACAGAATTTTGGTTTGCACTCATTAAAATTATTGCCATTATTGTGTTGATATGTATTGGCGTGTATATGGTAGTGGTAAACTTTAAAACTTCAGCTGGGCATGCCAGTTTGACGAATTTAGTAAGTCACGGTGGATTTTTCCCCCAAGGAATTAAAGGATTTATTTTGTCATTTCAAATGGTACTGTTTAGTTTTGTCGGTATTGAAATGGTAGGATTAACAGCTGCAGAAACTGAAAACCCAACAAAGGTTATCCCAGAAGCAATTAATGAAATACCCTTAAGAATTATTTTGTTTTATGTAGGATCATTATTGGCAATTATGGCGATTTATCCTTGGAATATGATTTCGGAATCACAAAGTCCATTTGTTCAAGTATTTGAAAATATAGGGATAAAATCAGCAGCCAGCATTATTAATATTGTTGTAATTACAGCTGCAGCCTCAGCTTGTAATGGGTCTTTATTTAGTACAGGTAGAATGTTGTTCTCGCTTAATTATAATAAAAAAAATAAATTTTCTAAAAAAATTAGTAAGTTATCACATAATCAAGTACCTGCATTTGCATTACAATTTTCGACTCTTGTGATTGCAATTTCAGTCGTACTGAATATGTTTATGGCTGAATCGGTATTTACATTTATTTCAAGTATTGCAACGACTTGTTTCTTGTTCATTTGGGGAGCAATTGTAATTGCACATTTGAAGTATAGACGAAAAATAAAACTAGAAAAAACAGAATCAATGCTAGTATTTAAAATGCCTTTCTTTCCTGTTACAAATTATTTAATTCTATTATTTCTAACTTTTGTAGGTATTGTGCTATGCTTAAAACCTGATACATTAATTGCGCTGATTGCTTCAATTGGTTGGTTAATTGTACTCTATGTTATTAAAAGTGTTCAAATGAAGATGGAAAATTAAATTTTTGCTGAAAAGACCACGTGTGAGGGTCTTTTTTTGTATACTTAGGGCACAAATTAAAAGTAATTGTTGAAAATATTGTTTGATTTTGCTTCTAAAAACATTACAATTTAATAGTTAATTTCAGCGCGAGCAATACTATTTTCTGCATGCTATTTTTTGTAAAGGGTCATATAAATTCACTTGGACACGGTAAGCAGTATAATATAGGATATAGTATAACTAATAATGTTGAACCCACCTATTAGGAATTTGATGGTTAGAAAAGAACTTTAGGACAACCATAATAATATAGTTAGTGAAAAGAAAGTCAGTAAATAATCAAAATAAGGTGGATATAAACTAATGGAAAAAATAACGATTTTACATACAAATGATATTCATTCACATTTAGAAAATTGGCCTAAAATTAGGCGATTTTTACAATCTGAAAAAATAAAGCTTGAAAAACAAAATCAAACTGTTTTAACTTTTGATATTGGAGATGCAATTGATCGTGTGCACCCGTTGTCGGAAGCTACAAATGGCAAAGCCAATATTGAATTAATGAATACTGTAGCATATGATGCAGCGACAATTGGTAACAATGAAGGTATTGGTAATTCGCGAAGCCAATTACAACATTTATATGATAATGCAAAATTCGACATTATCCTTGATAACGTGGTAGATGGAGAAGTTAATAATCGTCCTGCATGGGCCAAAGAATATAAAATAATGGAAACTGCAGCTGGAACTAAAATTGGAATAATTGCCTTGACAGCACCATTTCCAATGACGTATGAGATGAATGGTTGGGAATCTAATCAAATTGATACCGTTTTACCTTCACTTTTAAAAAAAATAGCAGGTAAAGTAGATGTTATTATTTTGTTATCACATTTAGGTTTACCTGTAGATAGAAAAGTAGCTGCAAAGTATCCTCAGATAGATATTGTATTAGGAAGCCACACACATCATTTATTGAAATCCGGTGAAAAAGTTAATGAATCATTATTGGCCGCAGCTGGTAAGTGGGGGATGTACGTGGGCGAAGTAGCGATTGAACTTGAAAATCATAAAATTAGAAAAGAAGTTGCTAAAGTAATTGAAACAGAAAGTTTAGCAGAAGTTATAAGTGACCAAGACGAAATAGCAGAATATAGATTACGCGGAGAAAAAATTTTAACATCTGAAGTTGTTGCAAAATTGCCTGAAGATTTAGAAGCATCATGGACTAAAAATTCAGCATTAATGCAGACATCATTGAAAGCCATCGAAGCGGGTACAAAAACGGATATTGCAATGTTAAATGGTGGATTATTTTTGAAAAATTTACAAAAAGGATTTGTAACAAAAAATGACCTGCATCAAACACTGCCACACCCAATGCGGGTTATTACTGCTAAATTAACTGGTTATAATCTATGGCGATTAGTACAAGAAATTAAAAAGAATAGTTCATTTCTTAAGAAATTCCCAATTAAAGGGATGGGTTTTAGAGGCCAATTATTTGGTGAAGTAGTGATTGATGGACTGGTAGAACAAGAAAATGGGGACCTTATATATCATAACGAAAAAATTGACTTGGATGCATATTATACTATTGCAACAGTTGATCATTTTATGTATATACCGTTTTTTCCAACCATAGAAATAACCGGAGAAATTTCGATAAATGGCAAGAAATTTTTAAGAGATTACGTTGGGGACTATTTAAAACTAGAATTTTCTGTATAATGAAGTATGACTAAAGTTGTAAAAGGAGGTTTGAGATTTGAATCAAGCACAGAAAGAAAAGAGAGAACAGCAACTTGCAATAAAAGCAGAAAAAATTAAAGCTTATGCTAGTGATGTTGTTCGACAGAGTGAAACCCGAGTACTAATCGATAACCGTCCATATGATCTTGTTTCCAATTATAGAGATGGTTTTGAAATTGAAAAATTAACGGAACGATTTAGCCAAATTTTAACGAAATATGATTATATTGTTGGAGACTGGGGATATGATCAACTTCGATTAAGAGGTTTTTATAAAACCGAGAATAAAAAGGCATATCGGTCACAATGTATCGATACTCTTGAAGATTATTTATATGAATATTGTAATTTTGGATGTTCTTATTTTGTGTTGCACAATTTGGAAATTCAAAAACCTGAACCAATTTCTAATCCTAAAGAACGTAAAAAAACAGTTAAACCAGTTGGTAAGAAAAGAAAACCTGTAGTAAGGGCGCACACAACTGAAAAAAAATATCAAATAAAAAATAAAAAAACTAAAGTACCATTAAACAAGTCTAAACCAGTAAAACCACAAAAAAATAATTTAAAAACGGCAACAAAACGAACAAAGAAACACGAATTTGTAATTAGGCAAAAAGATAAAGCATAATTAAATAGGCAAGGTGATAATAATGGCATATAAAGGTTATATGATTGATTTAGATGGTACAATCTATCGAGGAAAAGAAAAAATTGCGGCAGCAAAACGATTTATCGAGTCTCTACAAGCAAGAAATATTGCATTTTTATTTGTGACTAATAATACGACTAAAATACCAGCTGATGTTGTCAATAATTTAGCAAATAATTTTGATATACATGTAACTGAGAAAGAAGTCTATACGGCGGCACTTGCAACTGCAGATTATCTAGATGCGTTAAACCCTGATAAAAGAAGTGTTTATATTATTGGTGAAAACGGATTAAAGAAAGCAATTATGGATAAAAAATTTATTATTGAGGAAACGACGCCTGATTATGTTGTTGTTGGGTTAGATTCCGATGTTACGTATCATAAATTTGAAATGGCAACTTTAGCAATCAAACGTGGTGCTAAATTTATTGGAACAAATGCTGATACTAATATTCCGAATGAACGTGGACTACTTCCTGGTGCTGGATCGCTGGTAAGGATGGTTGAATGTACAACACAACAAGAAGCTACTTATATTGGTAAACCTGAAACTATCATCATGGAAAAAGCCCTATCAAGACTTGGCTTGAAGAAAAGTGAAGTTGTGATGGTTGGAGATAACTACATGACAGATATTAAAGCCGGAATTAACTTTGGGGTTGATACAATGTTAGTCTATACGGGCGTTTCAACAAAAAACTTAGTGGCATCTAAAAAAGTTCAACCAACTATTCAATTGGATTCACTTGATGATTGGGACTTTGATAATGATAGAGCGCGTTAAAAAAATGGGACAGTGGCTAAGTTTATATCTAGCGATTGTCTCTTTTTCTATTATATTGGTAATTAATAGTACGTTTGTTTATAAAATTTTTATCAAGCAATCACATTTGAATAAAATTGTTGGGTTAAACCAATCAGAATTAATGTCTGATTATAATAATTTATTAGACTATTTTAACTATCCTTGGGTAAATAAAGTAAAAATGATATTGCCTTCATCATATAATGGGATGCAACATTATCATGATGTTAAACAATTGGTGCAGTTTAATTATGGTTGTTTTTTAATTTTAGGATTTATTGCAATAATATTTATTGGTCAATTAACAAAACAAAAGGAATTATGGAAATTGGTAAGACCTTTTCAGATGGCTATTACTGTTCCTTTTCTTAGTGTATTTTTACTTTTCTTTAATTTTGATCATTATTTTATACTATTTCATGAGCTCGTGTTTAGAAATAATGATTGGATATTTAATCCTAAACTAGATCCAATCATTTTGGCATTACCAGAAAATTTTTTTATGATTTGTTTTCTAATGGTCTTTTGTCTAATTGAGATGTTCTTTTTAGTTGGTATTTACTTTGGTAAGAGAGAAATTAAACGTAGTAATTAAAAAAACGAGACACCAGTGAAAATGGCGTCTCGTTTTTTTATTAGATTAAGATAGAAAGGGTGGGATATTAATAGCTAGTTATTTACTTAATTTTGACTTAATACCACTAAATACAGCTGGAATTAAGGAAATTAGTATGATTCCCAATACGACTAAAGAAAAATGTTCCTGTACGATTGCAATGTTTCCAAAGAAAAATCCAGCAGAACAACAAATGGTGACCCATGCAAATCCGCCAATTAGACTAAAGCGTAAGAAGCGAGAGTACTTAAATCCGCTACCACCAACGATGAAGGGAGCAAGCGTACGAATAATAGGCATGAATCTTGCTAAAATAATTGCGGGTCCACCATGTTTATTGAAAAATTGTTCTGTTTTATCGAGACTATCTTTGCTAATCATTTTATTAAATAATGAATGATCTGAAATTGAGTTCCCTACTTTTTTTCCAATAAAGAAATTTAGTGAGTCTCCCATGTACGCTGCAGCAAGAAAGAGGATTACAAATATCCAAATATTCAAATGATAAATTGAATTTGCTGCTAGAGCACTAGCTGCAAATAAAAGTGAATCACCAGGTAGGAAAGGTAAAATAACCGCTCCAGTTTCTATGAAGATAATAAAAAATAAGATAAGATAGGTCCAATTTCCAAAGTTGTTCACAATACTAATCAAGTGTGTGTCTATATGTAAAACAAAATCTATAAAAAAGTTTATGACAGACATAATATTAAATACCCCTTAAGTTCTATTTTTTTAATAATGTGGATTCATTAGTTGCGTACTATGAATAGTTCGATTAATATTTGGGTTTATAAAATTTAGGGCACTAGTTACGGCAGTCGGTGCTTCACCAAATCCTGAAGCAATTAGTGCTATTTTACCAGGGTATGAAACAATATCTCCTGCGGCAAAAACACCGGGAATGGAAGTTGCCATTTCAGAATTTACCGAGATTAGTTTCTTATCCATATTTATACCCCAAGCATTAATAATTTTATTATCGGATAAGTAGCCATAATTCACAAGTAAATTATCAACAATTATCGTTTTATTAAGATTATTTTTAGAATGTTTTAGCAAAATTTCAAGGCGACCATTCTTTTTAGAAAGTGATTGTATCGAAAAGGGAGTTTCAAATATAGTATCAGTTTTTTTGAGTTTTGTGACATTGTACTCTAGAGCTCTAAAGTTATCTCGACGGTGAATCATATGAATTTGTTTTGTAATGTTCGATAGCTCATTTGCCCAATCGATAGCAGAATCACCACCGCCAGCAATAGCAATTTGTTTATGAGAAAATTTAGAAAGGTCACTAATATTGTAAAATAATGATTCATTCTCGAATGTTGCTGAATTAGCAATATTTAATTTACGTGGCTGAAAAGAACCAATTCCAGCCGTAATAATAATTGTTCTACTATATGTAACCCGTTTAGAAGTTTGAATCCTAAAAATATCATTCTCTTTTTCGAAATTTAAGACGGTCTCATTTAATTTAACGTCAAAGTCAAATTGGTGAGCTTGCCTTGAAAGTTCCTTAATTAGATGTTCACCTGATATGCCAGTGAATCCAGCTATATCATATATTTTTTTCGTTGGATATAATGTACCAACTTGTCCACCAATGTCGGGAAGACTTTCAATAACTTGAGTTTTAGCTTGGCGCATGTGCGCATAAGTTGAAGTAAATAGTCCGATGGGTCCGGCACCAATGATAGTAATATCAAATATTTCATTTGTTGTCATAACAGTCTCCTAGCATTCCATTTAATAGCATTATAATAGTATAACGCATAAAAAATATAAAGTAATAGTAAAATAGAGTGAAATTGGGTACAATGGAATCAATAAAGTTTGAATAGGAGGAACATAGTTATGACATACCCACAATTAGACTTAGAACATGTAGTTGGACCAAAAGTTAAAATGATTACGAATTACGGTGATATAACGATTCAATTATTTCCAGAACAAGCACCTAAGACGGTAGAAAATTTCATTGGACTTTCAGAAAATGGATACTACAAAGACGTTATTTTTCATCGAGTGATTTCTGATTTTATGGTTCAATCTGGTGATCCAACAGGATCTGGAATGGGTGGTGAAAGTATTTGGGGTAAATCGTTTGCAGATGAATTTTCTTCTGAACTTTTTAACTTAAGAGGTGCTTTATCGATGGCTAATTCTGGACCATCAACAAATGGTAGTCAATTTTTTATTGTCCAAAATTCGAATGTTCCTGAACAGATGATTGGACAATTAAAGGATGCAAATTATCCTGAAGAGGTAGTCGTAGAATATAAAAAAGGTGGAACTCCTTGGTTAGATTTTCATCATACAGTATTTGGACAAGTTGTTAGTGGAATGGACATTGTTGATAAAATTGCGGGTGCAAAAACAGCTATGCAAGATAAACCAGTTGAACCAATTGTAATTGAAGATATGATAGTAACAAAATAAAGAGGATGAAAGTCCTTTTTATTTTGGCCGTTTTTACCGAAAGATTGAGGAGTATAAATGAAATATAGAATTGGACAAATTATTGTAGGAACTATAACAGGTATTCAATCATATGGTGCTTTTGTAACAATTGCGGATGGAGTTCAAGGCTTAATCCATATTTCGGAATGCCATAACGGTTATGTGGATAACATATTGAATTATTTAAAAATAAATGAAAAAATTACGGTTAGGATTATTGATATTGATGAATATAACAGTAAAATGAGTTTTTCAATTAGAAATTTTACTAAACAAAATAGTAATCTTAAAAGTACAGGTATTAAAATAAAACATAAATATTATTGGACAAATAGGTCTATAGATACAGGGTTTAAAGCAATAGATGATAAAATGGATTTTTGGATAAGCCAACAATTAAGAGATATTCACAGAAATAGACTTGACCAAGAAAAAGAAAGCTGATATATTTAATAAGTGCTATTGAGGCGATAATGAATATCGCAAATAAAGTGTTGACATGAGATATACCAGATGGTATATTAATAAAGCTGATTGATACGGCAAGAAGAAATGAATATTTATTCAAAAAATTCTTGACA
>NZ_JBXAYH010000005.1:0-98942 GCF_056782195.1 Dellaglioa sp. CoH-55-MRSF-8 | reverse complement strand
CGAACACAGAAGTTAAGCTTCTTAGCGCCAAGAGTAGTTGGGGGTCGCCCCCTGCGAGGGTAGGACGTTGCCATGCTAATAATAAATAAAAAAAGGACATTAACATAATTGTTAATGTCCTTTTTTTATGCGATTGTAAAATAAAAAGCCGCTTACCGGATTTGAACCGGTGACCCCCACCTTACCATGGTGATACTCTACCTACTGAGCTAAAGCGGCATTACTATAAAAGTCTATAGTAATATTAAAAATAAATCAACCTAAATTTAAACAATCAAAACACTAGAATTATTTATGGAATTCGTAAGCAACGGAGATAGTGACTCAATGGAAAAGATAGTTAAGGTATGCATTGCTCGTGAACAAAGAGTATAAAGGGTACCAAGATCATTTTTTGAAATATAATTTTTTTTTGAAATATCAAAAGCAATAACAGAATCAAATTCCAAGCCTTTAGCTAAATAAATAGGTAATATTATTGTTTCTTCTGGAATTTTTCTGTCGCCATCTGTAACCATTGTTAATTTTACTAATGATCTGAGTTCACTATATAGTAATTTACATTCAGCCAAATTTTTAGTGATGATAGTTACTGGTTGGTTATTAGTATCACCATTTTTAATTAGGGCTATTAAAGATGCTAGTGCAGAAGCCCGGGTTTTACTAAAGTATATTTTAGGTAATTCGCCATGACGTGTGAATGATTCAATGCTATTTCCGTCTGGTAGCAATGATTTTGCAAAATTAGTAATTTCAAATGTTGATCGGTAACTTTTATTTAAAATAATTAAATTAGTTTTTTTAACTTGTAAAATATGATTTAAATTTTCTAAAAATTTAGCTGGTAAGATTAAATCATAGAATAAAGCTTGCTCACTATCTCCTAAAAGTGTTAATTTAGCGTTAGGAAAACAATTTTTTAAATATAAGAGTTGCAGCGGAGAGTAATCTTGAATTTCATCAATAAAAAGATGTTCGATATTTCTATTTTGACCATCACCCGTTAGTAAGTCTCGTAGCAATAGTAGTGGTGTGGCATCTAATAACGTGATTTTATGAAGCTCTAAGTTTGATTGGAATGATTTTTTTTCTTCTATTGAAATTGTAATTTCAAGGAATTTAGCATATTGCTCATAAATATCAATAAAATAATTATTGTAAATCGCATCATATACAATATTAAAGCGATCTTTTAATATAATGGTACCAATATATGATATTTCTTTATCAATACTATCAAATTCATCGCGTTCATAATCACTTAAATATGTTTCATATTGAGAATCAGATAACGAATCAATTTCTTCACGCATCCAATCAGATTCTGCCATTTCGGCAATTCTAGTTTTTAATCGTTTTGTTAGTGTATTTTTTGTTGCGGTAAATTTATCTGATGACAACATATTATGTGGTAGATGTGTAAATATATTAGCGATTTCTTCTTTTTTAAAGAACGGGATACCTTCATAAATGATATCTGTGAAGGCTAATTCAGATGAATCTACTGCATTTAAGTAATTTTCAATTGTTTTTTTTAAAAGTGCATTACCTCTTAAATCAGATGAAGCATGTTTATTGTTTGACTCATAATTTTCAAATAAGGTTTCAACCTTTAATCCTTGAAAACGATTAGAGAAGAATTCGGCTAACGTGACTTGTCTCATGTTCTTTTCGCCCAGGCTAGGTAGTACATCGGAAATATAGTGACTGAAAAGTAGATTTGGAGAAAATAATATAATTTGATCCGCATTTAGTGATGTTCTTGAGTGATAGAGTAGAAATGCAATACGTTGTAGAATAGCGGATGTTTTCCCACTTCCGGCAACCCCCTGGACAACTAATAAGTCACTTGTTGTATCTCGAATAATTGTGTTTTGTTCTTGTTGAATTGTAGAAACAATATTTTTCATCTGTGTGTCACTTTGTTCGCCTAAAACTTGTTGCAATAATTCATCGCCAATTGTTTCATTGGTATCAAACATCGATAGGATTTTACCTTCTTTAATTTGAAATTGACGTTTTTTGGATAATTCTGTCATTTGAGTTCCTTGTGGTGTCTTATAAGAAATATGACCCAATGCGCCGTTATAATAAATACTTGAAATAGGTGCACGCCAGTCATGTATTAGAAAATTTTGATGATCATCTACTAGAGAGGCTAGACCAATATAGAGTTGTTCCTGTTCTGGATCGCCATCGTCTTGGATGTCGATACGTCCAAAATAAGGTGAATCGCCTAATTGTTTTAAAGTATGAACCTGTTTTTCTAATATTTCTTCAGTTTGGATAGTCGTGGCGACCAATTGTTTCTGTTGTTGCACTTCGGCATTCGTTTCAATTCTATCATCAACTTCAAAAGTATTGATTTTGGCATTATCTACATAGTTTTTTTCAACTGATGAGGTTTCTTTATGTGCTTTTTCACATAGTTCGGCTGTTTTAATAGATTGGTGATTAATTTCAGTAATAATTGAATCAACTCTATTTTGTTCGATTTCTTCTTCTGACATCTTAATGCCCCCTTTGTACTATTGACCTAGTTTAAAGGTTTTTGAAATATTCGTCTAGTATTTAATATTATTTGATTTTTTCTGTTGAACACGCTACACTTACACTAATAGATAATTCATTGATTATTGCGAAGTAGGAACGCCAACTAGAACAGGGACATACTGATTTTGCTGGAAGGTATGGTGGCGGACTGAATTGGATATATGAGAATTTTGGGTAACCTCCTTATCGGTAAGTGGCAGAATTTTATTCTGCAATTTAGGTGGTACCACGAGACAGTCGTCCTATTGTTATTTACTAACAATAGGACTTTTTTTATAGATAGAAAGGGAGCGTAAATATGACAAAAAAAGTAGTCTTATCAGGGGATCGACCTACGGGGAAACTACATATCGGGCACTACATCGGTTCATTAAAGAATCGTGTTGAAATGCAAAATTCTGGTGATTATGAGATATTCATCATGATTGCTGATCAACAAGCTTTGACAGATAACGCACGTGATCCGGAAAAAATTAAAAATAGTTTAATTCAAGTAGCGTTAGATTATCTAGCGGTTGGTATTGATCCAAACAAATCAACTATTTTTGTTCAATCTCAAATTCCTGCATTAACGGAACTAACAAGTTATTACTTGAATTTGGTAACTGTTTCTCGCTTGGAACGTAATCCTACAGTTAAAGCTGAAATTCAACAAAAGAATTTTGAACGCAGTATTCCTGCCGGATTTTTTGTTTATCCGGTTAGCCAGGCTGCAGATATTACAGCATTTAAAGCAACAGTTGTACCTGTTGGCGATGATCAAGAACCAATGATTGAACAAACACGCGAAATCGTTAGAAGTTTTAATACAATTTATCAACAAGATATTCTTGTTGAACCAGAAGGTGTCTTCCCTCCAAAAGGGCAAGGACGTTTACCTGGATTAGATGGTAATGCAAAAATGAGTAAGTCACTAGGAAACGGGATTTTCCTTGCCGATGATGCGGAGACATTGAAGAAGAAAGTAATGTCAATGTATACAGATCCAGATCATATTCATGTTGAAGATCCAGGTAAAGTTGAGGGTAACATGGTATTTACTTATCTTGATATCTTTGATAAAGATACTGAAAAAGTTGCCGAACTTAAGGCCCAGTATCAAGCAGGTGGCTTAGGCGATGTTAAAATTAAACGTTATTTAAATGAAGTACTTGAAGCTGAGTTAGCTCCAATTCGTGAACGACGAGCTGAATTAGCTAAAGATCCTGAAGCCATTTATGCAATGTTAAAAGCGGGTAGTGATAAAGCTAATGCTGTTGCAAACCAAACATTGAACGAAGTTAGAGATGCGATTGGAATTAATTATTTTAACTAGTTCGGTTGTGAAACGTTTCTTTGATTTAGTATGAGGTGAGTAATAATGGAAAAGTTTGTTTTATTGGATTTGGGTTCAAATTCGGTTCGATTATCAATTAACGAACAACTTGATAATGGACAATTTAAAGAAATTAAGCGTTTAAAATCGGAAACACGATTATCTGAAGGGATGGGGAAATCCCGAGTGTTACAGGAACATGCGATGGCTAGGACAATTGAAGCCTTAGTTAGTTTTAAAAAACAATATGATATTTATGGACCGGTTGCTGTACATGGAATTGCCACTGCAGCTGTACGAATGGCTCGAAATCAAAAAGAATTTTTACGTCGAATTAAAGAGGCAGTTGGTGCTGATATTGAAGTTTTAAGTGGGGATGATGAAGCTTATTACGATTATATGGGTGTAATGGAAGCCTTACCAATTCATGATTGCTTGATTTTGGATACAGGTGGCGCAAGCAGTGAATTAATCCATGTGGTTAATCGAAAAGTGGTACATCTTGTGAGTTTGCCATTTGGTGCAGTGACTTTATCCGAAAAATATTTAAAAAATGAACAGATTACGAGTAAAGAATTATTTCAGTTAATGGAGTACTTGGTGACCGCTTTTCAAAAGTTGGAGTGGTTGAAGGAAGCAATGGAGTTGCCCCTCGTACTACTTGGCGGCTCAAATCGAATTATTGGACGTTTAAACCGCAAAAAACAGAAGCTAATTAATACGGAGGCAATTAATGGCTATCAATTGTCACGTAAGGCAGTTTCATTAACTTTTGAGGACTTGGTAGGCTTGACGACTAAAAAGCGTGCACAAGTCAGTGGTATAGCTTCTAACCGTGCGGATATTATTGTAGGTGGAATTGCACCAGTTGTTGTTCTGGGACAATATTTAAATTCTGTTGGTGTCATTTTTTCTGAAAGTGGTGTCCGAGAAGGTTATTTAACAACTAAATTAGGTAAATAAAAAGACATCAAAAATTGATGTCTTTTTATTTTGGTAAAATATCTTCGAATGTCATTGCTGATAAAAATTTTTGAATGCGTTCTGTAGGGTGATTGAAAAATTCGTCTGGTGAACCATTAAATAAGATATTGCCATCTTCTAGAAAAATGATATTATTGGCAACAGCTTTTGCAAAGGCCATATTATGAGTAACGATAACCATTGATTTTTTTTCTATATCCAACTTAAGTAGAACTCTTAAAACCTCTGCTTCTAATTCAGGATCTAGTGCAGAAGTTGGTTCATCAAATAATAAATATTTAGGATTCATTGCCATTGCTCTAGCAATAGCTACACGTTGTTGTTGACCACCAGATAACTGGCTTGGATAGTAATTAGCACGATCTGAAAGACCGACTAATTCTAAAAGTTCTTCAGCGCGTTGTGCAACAATTAATTTTTGTTCCTTTAAAACGTGAAGGGGTCCTTCCATAACATTTTTCAAAACAGTTAAATGAGGAAATAAGTTATAGTCTTGGAAAACCATACCTGTTTCACGACGAACTTCCAAAATTGTTTTTTCACTGATTGGTTGGGTAAAGTCGATCTTTTTATCATCTAATGAGTAGAGACCTTCTTCGGGTTGTTCTAATAAATTAAATGAGCGTAATAAGGTTGATTTACCGGAACCAGAAGGACCAACGATGACGGTTGTTTCGTTTTCTGGTAATTCAAATGACAACGATTTTAAGACTTTATGTTGGTCGAAGTATTTATTAACATTTTCAAATTTAATCAAAGTTAAGACCTCCTAGTTATTTTTAATGTAACGCGATGTTCTTTTTTCTAGATAATATTGACCAACGTTTAAAATTGAGCAAAAGACTAGATAAACGACCGCTACTTCACAGTATAAGGTCATAGGTTCATAAGTTCTTGCCGCAATTTGTTGACCAACGGAAAACATTTCGACAATCGTGATTGAGAAGGCTAATGACGTATCCTTTATTAAACCAATGAAACTATTTGATAAAGGTGGAAGTGAGACCCGTGCTGCTTGTGGTAAAATAACGCGAAATAACACGGTTGTGTGTGTCATACCAATGGCGTAACCAGCTTCCCACTGACCTTTTGAAATTGATAGAATAGCTGCACGAATTGTTTCCGATGCATAAGCACCAACGTTTAATGAAAAAACAATAACAGCGGCACTGAATGCGCCGAATTCAACTGTATAAGGTGCTGGTAATCTAGGTAGTCCATAAAATAGGATAAATAATTGCACAATCAAAGGCGTTCCTCTGAAAATCCAAACATAGAATGAAAAGAATGCTTTACCAATCCCTTTTAAAATTTGGGTGAAGGTACTGCCTTTTTTTATATCTGATATTCGAACTAGTGCGGTGATAATTGCGATGATGATCCCGATAACGAATGAAATTATCGTCAAAGGGATAGTGTAGCGAATTCCAGCTTCTAAAATGGTTGGGAGTGAATCAATAACAAGTTTCATAAACGCGGAACCTCTCTTAATCTATTATTAATAAAAAAAGACTGATGACAAAATGGATTTTGCACCAGTCCTTTTGGAATTATTTATTTGTGATGTCGCTACCAAAATATTTTTTTGATAGTTTTGATAATGAGCCATCAGCACGTAATTCTTTAAGTGCTTTGTTTAATTCTTTTTGTAATTTTGGGTTGTCCTGTTGGATTAAGCCAGCAACTTTTAATGCTGGAATTTCAGAACCTGTTGAAATTGTTTTAATGTTCGTATCAGGTTTTTCTTTTAAGTATGAATAGACAGCATCGTTACTGTTAATGGTACCATCAGCCCGACCATCTAGGATTAAACTGATTGTATTTGCAAAATCATCTGTTGAGACAACATCAGCACCAAGGCGTTCAGCATCGGCTCCATTTTCACTTGTAACCGTTTGTGCCATCTTTTTACCCTTAATATCTTTAATCGTTTTAATAGAAGAGTTATTATTTTTGACGACTAAAATTGATTTTGAATAAATATAAGGTGATGTAAAGTTGTATTTATCTTGACGTTCTTTTGTAACACCAACGTTGTTTAAAACAACGTCGTATTTGTTAGCATCTAATCCTGCAACTAATGAATCCCATTTTGATTCGATAAATTTAGGCGTTAAATCCATTTTTTTAGCTAATTGTTTACCAAGATCAACTTCGAAACCAGTTAATTTATTGTTACTATCGTGGTAACTATAAGGGCGGTAAGTACCTTCTAATCCGATTGTTAATGTACCCTTTGTTTGTGTTACATCGGATGCTGTATCTTTCGATTTACCGCAGGCGGTTAAAGCAAGAGCAATCAATAACACACTGGCAAGACTTAATATTTTTTTCATTTTAGTACGCCCCTTTTTTTAAAAGTAATATATTATCTATCTATAATAGCGTAAAATAAGCTAAGAAACCAATTATTTCTCTTACTAAAAGTAAAAACAACAAAAAGGACTAAGGTAATGACAAAATTTATAAAATTTTATCAAAAAAAATGGCATGATAGATTAATAACCTTATTAAATGACAATCTTATTTCAGATGATGAAAAATTAGAAATAGAAACGCATGCTCTTAATCATGAATTAGGGGATCAGATGACTGAAAATTATATAGCAGATTTTACCTTGCCAGAAGGTATTGCGTTTAATTATTTAGTTGATGGAAAAAAGATGACGGTCCCAATGGTAACTGAAGAACCTTCTGTAATTGCGGCAAATAATAATGGGGCAAAAATAATTGCATCTGCGGGTGGATTTACAACAAAAATTAAATCACGCTTAATGATAGGTCAAGTTATTTTAGAAAATATTGATGATGCGGATAACGTTATCAACCAAATTAATGAACAACAATTGAATTTAATTAAAATAGCGAATGCTGCTCGTCCTTCACTTGTAAAACGAGGCGGTGGCGCACGTTGGGTCAGAGTTCGAAAACTAGCAGCTGATCTAATTTCGGTAGATTTAGCAGTAGATGTTCAAGAAGCAATGGGCGCTAATAGTGTAAATACAATGATGGAGGCAGTTGGTGAAACGCTGCAAACACAGTTTAAACAAGACGTCCTTATGAGTATTCTATCCAACTACGCAACAGATTCATTAGTTGAATCAAGCTGCTCAATTCCTTTTACGTTGTTAGATTCTGCAGAAATTAGTGGTGAACACATAGCTAAGAAAATTGTCTCAGCAAGTCGAGTGGCTCAACTTGACCCATATCGTGCCGTCACACATAATAAAGGTATTATGAATGGGATTGATGCGGTTCTCATTGCTTCGGGAAACGATTGGCGTGCCGTTGAAGCAGGTGCTCATGCTTATGCTAGCCAAGATGGCCAGTATCGTGGCTTGACGAAATGGTCGATAGTCAGTGATAATTTAGTTGGCATAATTAAATTACCAATGCCCATAGGAGTTGTTGGGGGTTCGATTGATATTGTCCCAATGGTTCAAATTAATAAAAAAATGATGGGTATTCGATCAGCAAAAGAGCTTGCTAGTTTGGTTGCAAGTGTTGGGTTAGCTCAAAATTTAGCGGCACTTAAAGCACTTGTTTCTGAGGGTATTCAAAAGGGACATATGGGTCTTCAACTAAAATCACTGGCAGTTAAAGTTGGCGCTGTAGACGAAGAAGTGGCACAATTAACTGAGTTATTAAAAAATGAGAATCGACCAGATACAGAGGTTGCAACAAAAAAACTAAATGAATTAAGAAAAAAAGGGGATAATTAAATGGTTGAGATTACATTACACCAAAATACACAAAATTTAATTACTACAATTAAAGAACAATTTGATGGAGAAATTAAAATTCAATATGGTGGCGAAAAAGTTGGGTTTATTAAGCATCAACAAGTAGAATCTCGGTTAGAAGATGGAAATTTCATTATTAATGTGACTGATATTACAGCACCTGATTACTTGATTTCGCATGAACTATTCCATTTTTTCTTGCAACTTAATCAGGCACCTGAATTAATGTTAAAAATGACAACGGATGATTTTAATATCGACGATAAAATCAATGCGACGGCTGTTCAACTTTATGATACGGTTTTACATGGGACTATTTTTAGATTACAAGAAGAAAATGGGTTTATTGATGATAATATTAGAGAATTATTCTATCAAGGAATCTTGGCAACAGTGACTGCTGAACCTAAAGAAGGTAGCGGCCCAGATGAATGGGGAATGTACCGATTAATCACACTTTTAGATGCTTTGGTGTTCTTTCAAAATGAAGATATGGAACAAATTACTGAAAAATTCTTAGAATTTTACCCTATCGCAACAGATGCTGCACTTAAATTATTGGAAATCTTAACATCTAATGACTTACGTGCACCTTTTGAAGCTCGCCGAGCAACGGTTGCCTTATTTAAAGCCTTCGATGCACAACTTGAAGCGTGGAAATTACCAAAAATGTACTTAAATACGTTTGCAACGTTAACACCAGTTTTCAGTGAACGTCAATTAAAATTAGAAGTACGTCAATTGTTTGATATTATGCATTCTGAATTTAAAAGTAATGTTAATTTTGCGTCAGCTTATGTTGGTATTCAAAAGAATGATCAACAAAATGCATTTGTTATTACAGTACCTAGAAATGCGGATTCAAAAGAGGTTATTTTACGTACGTACGATATGACAGTGTTAGAATTAATGCAAACAATTAAGATGCGCTTTATAGTTAGAACTGCTGAATAATGATTGATTTAGCAAAATATAATCTAGCTGTTATCACAGCTGGAAACAACATTTTATTATTAAATCGTTTGAAAAAACCATATGTTGGTCTTTGGAATGGAATTGGTGGTAAACGTGAACCACAAGAATCTGAACTTGCAGGGATGCTTCGTGAATTATATGAGGAAACAGGAATCAAAATTACCGATTCTCAATGTAGACCAACGGGTTATCTTGAATGGTCAGTGGACGACGAATATCAAGCTACAATAGCGTTATTTCATATCTCTTTACAACAACCATTTGGAAAACAATATCCACAAAGAACACGAGAAGGTATTTTAGCAGACTTTCCAGTTGAATGGGCTTTGAATAAGCAAAACGTCGGACTAACACCTGATTTAGTTCCTGTGTTACCCTATATTTTAAAGGATGAATTTCATCGATATTTGACAAATTTTAATGGTTCACAATTAGTTGATTTTAAAATTAAATTATAGTGAAGGACTGTTGTAAAATGATTGAACACAGTGAAATTTTTACTCGATTAAATAATCTAAAGACTAGATTACAATGGCTAACTTATTTTCAGCGGTTTTTTGACTTCATTCTGTTTTACTTTGGTTTTTCTAGTTTTTTTGGTGGAAATCCAATAACGTTATTTGGAACAGTTTTCACAAAAGGTGAAGGGTTACTACTAACGTTGATGGTTGCGGCGATAACGTTTAGTATCACGGCACTGAAACAAGATCCAAGACGGGTTGGGCGGATTTTAATTACCATTTTAGATGGACAGCTATCTGAAAAAGAAATTATGATTATTCGTCAATTTCAAAAATATGCACGCTAATTTTAAAAGAGATAGTCTATGTTAAACTCACGGACTGTCTCTTTTTATTGCTTAAAATCGGCTGAAAACTATGATATACTGTTAAGGAGTTTATACAGAACGAATGTTAAAAAACACATGAAATACGATACGGAAAGGGTCTTAAAAAATGACAGAAAAACCCACATTTTATTTAACAACACCAATTTATTATCCATCTGGTAAATTACATATTGGAAATTCATACACAACAATTGCGTGTGACGTCTTAGCACGTTACAAACGCCAAAAAGGATATGATGTTTTCTTCTTAACGGGAACAGATGAACATGGTTTGAAAATCGAACAAAAAGCTGAAGAATTAGGGACAACACCACAAGCTTATGTCGACGGTATGGCTAGTGATATTAAAGAATTATGGAAAACCCTTGAAATTACAAATGATAAATTTATTCGAACAACAGATGATCAACATGAAAAAGCTGTGCAATATATCTTCGATAAATTACTTAAACAAGGCGATATTTATTTAGGAGAATACGAAGGCTGGTACTCTGTTTCTGATGAAGAATTCTTTACAGAATCACAGTTGGCTGAAGTTTTCCGTGATGATGACGGTAAAATGGTTGGTGGTAAAGCGCCAAGTGGTCACGAAGTTTCATTAGTTAAAGAAGAATCATATTTCTTTAAAATGAGTAAATATGCAGATCGTTTACTAAAATATTATGAAGATCATCCTGATTTTATTCAACCAGAATCACGTAAAAATGAAATGATAAATAATTTCATTAAACCTGGTTTGGAAGATCTTGCTGTATCTAGAACGACATTTAACTGGGGCGTAAAAGTTAAAAGTAACCCTAAACATGTTGTTTATGTTTGGATTGACGCTTTAGCAAATTATATTACAGCCTTGGGTTATGGTTCAGATGATACTGAACTATTTGATAAATATTGGCCTGCAGATGTTCAAATGGTTGGTAAAGAAATCGTGCGTTTCCATACGATTTACTGGCCAATTATTTTGATGGCGCTCGATTTACCTTTACCAAAACAAATTTTTGGTCATGGTTGGTTGTTAATGAAAGACGGTAAAATGTCTAAATCAAAAGGTAACGTTATCTATCCAGAAATGTTAGTAGAACGCTATGGATTGGATGCACTCCGTTACTACTTAATGCGCGCTGTACCATTTGGTAATGATGGTGTCTTCACACCAGAAGACTTTGTTTCACGTGTTAATTTTGATTTAGCTAATGATTTAGGGAACTTATTAAATAGAACTGTTGCGATGATTAACAAATACGATGGTGGTAAAATTCCAGCATTAAAGGGTAACGTAACTGAATTTGATGGAGACTTAGGTCAAACAGCTGAAGATACAATTACGGAATATACTGAATTAATGGATAAAATGGAATTCTCAGATGGATTAAATGCTATCTGGAAATTAGTTGCTAGAACAAATAAATATATTGATGAAACACAACCATGGGTTTTAGCTAAAGATGAAGCACGTAAAGCTGAACTTGATAGTGTTATGGTACATTTAGCAGCTAGTTTACGTGTGATTGCTGTCTTAATCCAACCTATTATGACGCATGCACCTAAAGAAATTTTTGAACAATTAGGTTTAGACACGGCAGATATGGCTATTGAAGAATTAAACTACTCTGATTTCCCAATGGACAGCGTCGTTGTTGAAAAAGGAACGCCTATTTTCCCACGCTTAGATGTTGAAGAAGAGATTGCCTATATTAAAGATCAAATGACAGTTTCAGATAAGAAGAAAGGGCGTAAAGCAATGGCAGTTAATGATACAGAGGATTCTTTAGATTGGAATCCAGAAAATGTGGCTCTAAACTTAACATTACCTCAAACGACATTTGATCAATTTGAGCCAAATGAATTAAAAGTTGCTGAAATTATTCAAGTTGAAAAAGTACAAAATGCTGATAAACTATTGAAATTTAGATTAGATGCTGGTGATCCTGATCATCGTCAAATCTTGTCTGGTGTAGCAGAGTTTTATCCTGAAACAGATGTCTTATTAGGAAAAAAAGTTGTGATTGTTGCGAACTTAAAACCGCGTAAGATGAAAGGCGAAATTAGCCAAGGAATGATTCTATCTGTAGAATACGATGGTAAATTGAAATTAATTACCGTTGATGAAGATATTAAAAATGGCGCAATTGTAGGCTAAATAAAGTAAGGACTGGAAACAAAACTTGGTTTTGCTCTAGTCCTTCTTCATTTTACTGCTAGAAAGGAGAGGTATCCCTTGGAAATATTTGACACACATACACATATTAATTCTGATGAATTTACAACGGAAATTCCTGAAGTTATTGAGCGTGCAAAAGCATTTGACGTGACTAAAATGGCAATTGTTGGATTTGATCAACCAAGCATTTTGAAATCACTAGAACTATCAAAAAGCTATCCTAATTTATATTCTATAATTGGTTGGCATCCAGAAGAGGCAAAAACCTACACACCGGAGACTGAAGAAGTTTTGATAGAACAATTACAGTCGCCAAAAGTTGTCGCAATGGGTGAAATGGGCCTAGATTACCATTGGGATACGTCTCCAATTGAAACGCAGAAAAAAGTTTTCAAACGTCAGGTTGAGATTGCGAAGGCGTTAAAATTACCAATTTCTATTCATAATCGAGATGCCTTTGAGGATGTTTATACAATCCTGAAAGAAGCTGATATTCGTGATATTGGTGGCATTATGCATAGCTTTAATGGTGATGCAAAATGGGCAGAGAAATTCTTAGACTTAGGGATGCATTTATCCTATAGTGGTATTGTGACTTATAATAGTGCTAAAGAAGTTCATGAAGCCGTTAAAGTGACACCAAGCAACCGAATTTTAATTGAAACAGATGCACCATATTTAACGCCAGAACCTTATAGAGGTCAGCGCAATGAACCAGGATACACAAGATACGTCTTGGAAGCTGTCGCAAAAATTCGAGAGAGTTCAAGTATTGATATGGCAGCGGCAACATTTAAAAATGCCGAAAACTTATTTAGGATAGGGTAATATGCAGAAAATTAGAGAAGTAATCGTAGTTGAAGGTCGCGATGACACAAAACGTATCCATTTAGCTGTTAATGCAGATACGATTGAAACACGTGGCTCAGCTATTAGTGACGAAACGTTAGATCAAATTGAACTGTTGCAAGAAACTCGAGGCGTAATTGTATTTACGGACCCTGATTTTTCTGGTGAAAAAATTCGTAAAACTATTTCAGCACGCGTTCCAAATGTACAGCATGCTTTTCTGAAAAAAAGTGAAGCTGTCCCAGATCATAAAGGGAGTTTAGGCGTTGAACATGCTTCAGTTGAAGCGATTCGTGAAGCGCTAGATCATTTGTATACAGAAATGCCTGATGGCGAAACATTGATCAGCTTAGAGGATTTACAAACGGCAGGATTGATTGCCGGACCGGATGCCAAAGCTAAGCGTGAAAAATTAGGTGAGTATCTCAAAATTGGTTACACAAATGGAAAACAATTATACAATCGATTGAAACTATTTCAAATTTCACCAGAAGAGTTCGTCGACGCATTGCAAGAAATTAACGAGACAATAACGGAGGAAAAACATGGCTAACAATGATGTGCCAGACATTGCTTCACCTATTAGAACTAAAGCAATTATGGAAACTTATGGTTTAACTTTTAAAAAGAGTTTAGGCCAAAATTTTTTAACAGATAAAAACGTACTAATGAATATTGTGGACGCCGGAGATATTACGGCTGAAGATGACGTTATCGAAATCGGACCTGGTATTGGGTCATTGACTGAACAATTAGCAAGACGTGCACATCATGTTTTAGCAATTGAAATTGACCAAAATTTGATTCCTGTACTTGGCGAAACACTAAGTCCATATGATAATGTTGATATCGTGGAACAAGATATTTTAAAAGCTAATTTACCAGCGTTAGTAGAAGAACATTTTGATGGACAGCATCCATTAAAATTAGTCGCTAATTTACCTTATTACATTACAACGCCCATTATCATGCATTTACTAGAAACGGCGGTTAAATTAGATAAAATCGTTGTTATGATGCAAAAAGAAGTGGCAGAACGAATTGCAGCTGATCCAGGTAGTCGTACATATGGATCACTAACGGTAGCCGTTCAATATGAAATGGATGCTGAAGTCGCATTCGTTGTTCCAAGAACCGTCTTTATTCCACAACCTAATGTTGATTCAGCTATTATTGTTTTGAATCAAAAAGAAGGCGACGTTGAACGCCCAATTAGTGAAAAGGTCTTCTTTAAATTAGTTAAAGGAAGTTTCCAACATCGACGTAAAAGTTTATGGAATAATTTACAATCAATTTATGGTAAAACACCAGAAATTCGTGAAGCGTTACAAGCAGCATTGGATGCATCAGAAATTTCTGCTCAAATTCGTGCTGAAAAACTAAGTATTCATGAATTTATTGTTTTATCTAACAATCTTATCAAAGTAGAAGAGAAATTTAATTAACTTCTTATTGAACTACTGATGTTCGATGTGGTATAATTGCAAATCTTGTGAAACTATGGTATGATGTTTCACATAAGAAGGTGAAGCCCATCATGCCAGAAACTTTAGCCAGCATCAAAGGTACGCTAGATGCCCAAGTCGGAAAAAATTTAACGGTAGTTGCTCAAGCCGGTAGAAAGAAAACTACAGAACGTAAAGGGATTTTACGCGAAACATTCCCAGCTATTTTTGTAGTCGATTTAAACCAAGATGAGAATTCATTCGAGCGCGTTTCATATAGCTACACAGACGTATTAACAAAAAATATTGAAATTGATTTTGAAGATTAAAAATAAGTATAAAAGCCTAGGTAGGGATGTTTTTAGAACATCTTAACTTAGGCTTTTATTTTTAGAAATAATTAGTATAATTAGAGTTAATTAAGGACTTATAGGATTAGGTGAGAACATGGAGATTCGTGAAAAAGCCCCAGCTAAAATCAACTTGAGTTTAGACACCCCATTTAACCATCAAGATGGTGAACAAGAATGGCGAATGGTGATGACATCAGTTGATTTAGCAGACTACTTACATATCAAATCGCTAGACGATCGAACGGACATTACAGTGGAAACTGATAGTGGTTTTTTACCGTGTGATCACCGAAATTTAGCCTATAAAGCAGCAAAAATTTTACAGGATAAATTTCAGATTAAAAAAGGTGCCCAAATACATATCAAGAAGCAAATCCCAGTTGCTGCTGGGCTAGGTGGCGGTTCATCAGATGCAGCAGCCGTTTTACGTGCTTTGAATCAATTATGGAAACTCAATTTATCTTTAGCAGAGTTGGCAAAAATTGGTTTAAAAATTGATTCTGATGTGCCTTACTGCGTTTATAGTAGAACGGCTCATGTAACGGGTCGTGGTGAGAAGATTGCTATTTTAAAAGACTTACCCCCTGTTTGGTTAGTGGTTGCAAAACCTAAGATTAGTGTTTCAACACCAACTATTATTAGACAAATTGATTATACGCGACTCACTCATCCAAATGTAAACGCCGTTGTGAATGCAATTGAGGACGACGATATGGATGCCATAATTGATAATCTAGGTAATGCGCTTGAACCGATTACAGCTGAACGTCATCCCGAAATTACACGTTTAAAAGAAAAAATGATAAAATTTGGGGCAGATGCAGCAGAAATGAGTGGATCAGGCCCAACTGTATTTGCGATATGTCGTAAAAAAAGTCGAGCACAGCACGTCTACAATAGTTTAAAAGGTTTCTGTGAAGAGGTCTACCTAGTGAGACCGTTAAGTTGATTTTATTGCGATAATTAGCATAATTTGTTATGTTGAAGGCATTAAATACAACTGAAAATGAGGGACAACTTGTGGAAGCCTTAATTGAAATTGACTATACAAATGATTTTGTAGCGACAGATGGACACTTAACGGCGGGAAAACCTGCTCAAGAGATTGAAGCTCGAGTGATAGAATTAATGAATGAGTTTGAACAAAAAGGTGATTATGTTGTTTTAGCAACTGATATTCATTATGAAAATGACCCATTTCATCCAGAAACTAATTTATTTCCACCACATAATATTGCAGGTACAAACGGTCGTAAATTCTATGGTGAGTTGGAGCCTTGGTATCAGGCGCATAAAGATAAATCAAATGTTTATATGATGGATAAAACGAGATATAGTGCTTTTGCGGGAACGGATTTAGATTTAAGATTACGAGCTCGGTCAATTGAAACAGTGCATTTAATTGGTGTTTGCACAGATATTTGTGTTTTGCATACCGCAATTGACGCATATAATTTGGGCTATAAGATTGTCATTCATGAAAAGGCGACAGCTAGTTTTAATCAAGCTGGACATGTATGGGCACTGTCACATTTTAAGGATTCTCTGGGTGCAGAAATTAAAGATTAGTGGATTTAGTACAGCTATTGTTGGAAGAGAGTGTTGTCACTTTGTGATAGCACTTTTTTTTATTAAAAAATTGGAGATAATGACTAATTAAGCGACTAGTTAAGAACGCATCCTTCTATTTACATACTACCTAATATAGGTTAACTTTATAACTAAGACATGATTTAATGTAGCGTGTTAGATTAATCTAATTTGCAAGAAAATGGGGGATTGTCTTTGGGAGAATAAAAGCCATATTTGGGGAAAGGTATGGAGGAAACATAAGTGTTGATAGTTAGTTTATGAGTAACAGATATTGAGTACATATATAGAAAAAATAGGGATGTAATGAAGGATAAGTTAAAGTCCTAAAAATTACGAGGTGAAGATATGAAAATTTGTTCGAAATGTGGGTCTCAGAATGAAAATGATGCATTATACTGTGATAATTGTGGGCAACCGTTAGAAAATAAAAATGTTGCTCCTATGAAAACATGTCCGCAATGCAACATAGCAAATAAGGTTGAGGATCAATTTTGCAATAATTGTGGCTTTAAATTTAATCCGAAAGCGCAAGATACTAATAAAGTAGCAGCGCCAATAGTAAACAATGAAATAACAGAAAAACGAGCTAAAAATAACAACCCGATGAAAATAGTTTTAGGAATTATTTTACTTGTTATTATAGCGGGTGGCGGTTATCTTATAGCTGGAAAGTTAACGCACAAAGATAGTGTACCGACGAAGGAAACAACTACTGCAGTATCTAGCTCAAAAGAAAAGAAAACATCGGAAAAAACGCAATCTTCAGAAAATAGTTTAGTACTAAATAAAGTTAAAATTAAGAATGATATTGCAACATATATGGATGACGTTGATGGAAAAAATTCGGTCTACGTTTCGTTAACAGATGGTAGTGCACCGGTAGTTGAAAATAATCATGCGCAAGGATCAGCCAGCATGATTAAATTATTTATTTTAATTACAGCTTATTCTATGGAAAAAGAAGGGACCATCAACCTAAAGGATAGCTATGTTTTATCAGAATCGGATAAGGTCGGTGGAACGGGAGAAATCCAGAATATGAGCGCAGGTACTAGATTGTCATATAAAGAATTATTAGAAAAAATGATTGATGACAGTGATAATACTGCTGCAAATATTGTGATTGATAAACTTGGTGGATTTGCTTCAATTAATACAGAAATTAAAAAATTAGGCGCAATTAATACAACAATTAAAAGAAAAATGATGGATACAGATGCCCTTAATTCAGGAATCGATAATAAAACGTCAGTAACAGATATGGGTAAAATTCTTAAAAAAATGTATAATCATAAATTAGTGTCTAACCAATCGGATCAGGCAATGCTAGATTTACTAAAAGAAAATAAAAATCTAACTAAATTACCATCGTCCTTACCAACTGGTGTTACAGTCTATAATAAGACAGGCGAATACAACGAATATGGTATTCAAAATGATGCTGCCATTATAGAAAAAGATAAAAAGGCATTTATAGTTGTGGCGATGTCAGAATCGGGAACTGAAGATAAGCAGATTCCGGGAATGAATAGGCTAGGATTAGAATTATATCAAGATATTCTAGAGTAAAATAAGAGTTACCAGATAAAATAATGAGACGCAACATCGTAACTAATGGTTAGTTATGATGTTGCGTCTTTTTGCGCGCAAGATATTAATAGTAAATTATATTTAATTCTAATGATATAGTTCACTTTTAAATTGGAAACGGTTCACTTGCTGACAGGTCGACTTTAAATACAGTTATTATAACAAGATGAACTTATACGAATGACAGCTTAACACCGTAGTGACACTTAAAAAAGTTGACGTAGCTGTACCTAAAATGATATTCTAATATTTGTCGGTAATGGTATTGATTACTATTTAGATTACGATTTGAAAAAATGAGGGAGAAACCATGCAAAAAAAATTAATTTTAGTAAGCATAGTACTCACGATGTTAGTTGTTGTATTGACCGGGTGTGGGCAAGGGGCAACTAAGAAAGAGTCTAATAAATTACAGGTTATCACGACATTTTACCCAGTGTATGAATTTACTAAGGCAGTTGCAGGCGATAACGCAGATATAACAATGTTGATGCCTGCCGGGACAGAACCGCATGATTACGAACCTAGTGCAAAGGATATTAGTAAAATTGCGAGGTCAGATATCTTTATCTATAGTAGTAATAATATGGAAACGTGGGTTAAAAGTTTGAAATCAAGTATTGATGAAAAACAAACGCAGATTTTAAATTCTAGTCATTCAATTAAAATGATTGATGAGAACGAAGAATTGAAAAGTGAAGAGGCTGAATTAGCTAATAAAGAAGAGGAAAGTTCATTTTCATCGACTAATAATTATGACCCTCATATTTGGTTAAATCCTGAAAACGCAAAAAAAATGGTTAAAAACATTTCAAATGAATTAATTCAGCAAGATCCTAAAAATGAAAAGTATTATGTAAAACGAACAAATGCTTATTTGAAAAAATTAACGGAATTAAATCAAGAATATAAAACGACATTTAAAAATGCTAAGAATAAAACATTTGTTACGCAACATGCTGCATTTGCTTACTTGGCAAAACAATATGGACTAACGCAAGTTGCGGTTGCGGGTATTTCTTCGGATGAAGAACCTAGTCCAAGACGTTTGGCAGAGCTACAAACGTATATTAAAAAGTATCATGTAGATACCATTTTTACTGAATCTAATGATTCTAGTAAAATTGCGAATATGCTAGCTAAAGAAACAAATATTAAGGTTAAAGGATTGAATCCAATTGAAGGACTATCAAAAGTTCAAATCGAAAATGGAGAAACATACCTTTCAGTTATGCAAGATAATTTAAAATCGTTAAAAACGGTTGTTAAATAAGGAGAATAGATGAAATATATTGAAGTCAAAGATCTTACCTTTTATTACGATGAAGAACCTGTTTTACAAGATATTAATTTCCACATTGATTCGGGTGAATTTGTCATTTTAACTGGTGAAAATGGTGCTGCAAAATCAACTTTAATTAGAAATGTACTTGGCCTATTACATCCGGCTAAAGGAACTGCTGAAATTTCTAAAACTAATTTAGATAATAAAAAATTACGTGTCGGATATATCCCACAAGAGATTTCATCATTTAATGCGGGGTTTCCGTCAACAGTATATGAACTAGTAGCATCAGGCCGTTACCAACAAAATCGTTGGTTAAGACGTCTGAATAAAAATGATCATGAACATATAAAAAAAGCACTTGAAACAGTTAATATGTGGAACTTTAAGAATCATAAAATTGGTGAATTATCTGGTGGTCAAAAACAACGTGTTTGTTTAGCCCGTATTTTTGCAGCAGATCCTGATTTATTTATTTTAGATGAACCAACAACAGGGATGGATGAACAATCGCGTCACGATTTCTACGAATTATTACAACATGAAGCCCATACGCATCATAAAGGTATCTTGATGATAACGCATGATCATGAAGATGTTTCAGAATATATTGATCGTCACATTAAATTAGTTAGAAAGGAGGACTCACAATGGAGATGTTTCTCGATGGATTCATGCAACGAGCTTTAATTGCTTCACTTTTAATGGCAGTAATTACGCCGTTATTGGGATTATTCTTAGTTTTAAGAAGGCAATCGCTTTTGGCAGATACATTGTCACACGTTTCGTTAGCAGGGGTCGCGTTAGGATTGTTTGTTAATATTAATCCAACAATTACCACACTGATTGTGGTTTTAATTGCCTCAGTTTTAATTGAATTTTTAAGCAATTTATACCGTACGTATTCAGAAGTTTCAATTGCCATTATGATGTCTGCCGGACTATCAATTGCCTTAGTTTTAATGAGTTTAAATCAAGGTGCCAGTTCAATGAGTGTACAGCAATATTTATTTGGTTCAATTGTGACGATTAGTTCAGCGCAGGTTATCATTTTAGCAATTTTAACTGTATTAATTGTCGTTCTCTTCCTACTATTCAAAAAGCCAATGTATGTTTTAACTTTTGACGAAGAGACGGCTTTTGCTGAAGGGTTACCGGTTAGATTGATGTCAATTAGTTTTAACGCAGTTACAGGTGTGACGATTGCTATAATGATGCCAATTGCCGGGGCACTACTCGTTTCTGCAATTATGATTTTACCTGCAGCAATTGCAATGCGATTGGGTCGTAGCTTTAATCTGGTTATTATAATTGGTGTGATAGTTGGTGTAATAGGGATGGTTGGCGGATTAATGTCATCTTACCAATTTAATACACCGCCTGGCGCAACGATTACGCTATTATTCATTACGATTTTCATTATATGCAGTATTATTAAAGTTATATCCGTTAGACTTCAAATTAATAAACAAAAATAAAACCGAATATTAACAATCAACAAGCTACTTTTAAAAATAGCTTGTTTTTTTATTAGAAAATCATTAAAAACCGAACGTTAATAATTATATTTTGGCATTTTACTGTTATTATTCGGTAAAACGGGTTATAATGAAAATCACACTTTGAATACTAGATATGTTTAAAAGAAAGGCCTGATATATATATGAAAACAAGAAGAAGCGATCGATTAATTGATATGACTCGTTATTTGCTAGAAAGACCACATACGTTGGTTTCTTTGACGTATTTCTCAAAACGCTATGAATCAGCTAAATCATCAATCAGTGAAGATCTTGCGATTGTAAAACGTACAGTTAGAGAGCGAGGCACGGGAACGCTAGAAACAATTCCTGGCGCAGCTGGCGGTGCACGTTTTATTCCATCTATTGATGAAGCAGAAGCACGTGAATTTATTGAATCAATGACTGAGGAGTTATCAGAAAAAGATCGGTTATTACCTGGTGGCTATGTCTATCTATCTGATTTACTTGGCCGTCCTGACGTTTTACGTCAAGTAGGACGCTTGATTGCAACAGAGTACTTAGACCAAAAAATTGATGCCGTTATGACAGTTGCAACTAAAGGTGTACCCATCGCACAAAGTGTCTCAACATTTTTGAATGTGCCATTTGTTATTGTGCGTCGCGATTCAAAAATTACCGAGGGTTCAACCGTTAGTGTTAACTATGTATCTGGCTCGAGTGAACGTATTGAAAAAATGGAATTATCAAAGCGTAGTTTAAAACGTGGTGCTAACGTATTAATCGTAGATGATTTCATGAAGGGTGGCGGCACAGTTAACGGAATGAAGAGTTTAATCGAAGAGTTTGAAGCAAACTTAGTCGGTATTTCCGTTTTCGCTGAGGGCGCCTTTAGTGGTGACCGAATTGTTGATGATTATAGTTCATTGTTAAAAGTTGATGAAATTAATCATACAGACAAAACCATTCATGTTAGTGAAGGAAATTATTTAACAAAAACATTTAAAAAATAAAAAGTTAATAGATAATTTATATGAAAACTTAATGTTAAATTTAACATTAAGTTTTTTTTAGAAAATTCCAATAATAATTTAAAATCAAGTGTTTTTTAATTTCGAATAAAGTAAGCATATTTATTCGAAATCTTGCAACGCATACGGGTTTAAGCTATTATTAAGGTAGAATATTAGAATATAATTGGAGGAGACTATCTAATGACAGTTGCTAAATATGCCATTATTCTTGCTGCCGGTAAAGGTACAAGAATGAAATCTAAACTATATAAAGTGTTACATCCGATTGCTGGGCGTCCAATGGTTGACCACGTTTTATCGGAAATTGAAGCAAATAATATGGATGAAGTTGTTACTATTGTGGGACATGGTGCTGAGCAGGTTGAAGAAACGTTAGGCAATCGCTCAGAATATGTTCTTCAAGCAGAACAATTGGGAACTGGTCATGCTGTCCTTCAAGCAGAAAAAATCTTAAAAGATAAAGAGGGTATGACCATTATTGCTAATGGTGATACACCGTTACTTACTGCCAAAACATTTGGTGAATTATTTGAATATCATAAAGAAAAAGGTGCTGCTGCAACTGTTCTAACAGCACAAGCAGAAGATCCAACGGGTTACGGTCGAATTATTCGTAATGATATTGGGATTGTTGAAAAAATTGTTGAACAAAAAGATGCCACAATTCAAGAAGCTAATGTTCAAGAAATTAACACAGGTGTGTACTGTTTTGATAATAAAACTTTATTTGAAGCTTTACATGAAGTAACAAATGATAATGCACAAGGTGAATATTACTTAACTGACGTTATGGAAATTCTTAAAAAACAAGGTAAGATAGTCGCAGCTTACCGCATGAAAGATTTCTCTGAATCAATGGGTGTAAATGATCGTGTGGCTTTATCTGCTGCAACTAAAGTTATGCAACGCCGGATTAACGAAAAACATATGCGCAATGGTGTGACTTTAGTTGATCCTGAGACGACTTACATCGAATATAATGTTAAAATTGGTTCAGATACAATTGTAGAACCAGGCGTTTACTTAAAAGGTAATACAGTCATTGGTGAAGATTGTGTCATTGGTGCTCATTCTGAAATTATTGATAGTATTATTCATGATAAGGTAACTGTTACGTCATCATATCTTGAAGATTCTGAAATGGAAACAATGAGTAACATTGGACCATACAGTCACTTACGTCCTCAAGCACATATTGGTGAAGCTGCTCATATCGGTAATTTTGTAGAAATTAAAAATGCAACTATCGGTAAGAGTACTAAAGTTGGTCATTTGACTTATGTCGGGGATGCCACTTTAGGTAAAGATATTAATGTCGGCTGCGGCGTCGTTTTTGTTAATTATGATGGCGTTAATAAACACCATACCAACATTGGTGATCATTCATTTATTGGTAGTGGATCTAATGTAGTTGCACCACTAGAAGTTGGTGATCATGTATTTATCGCTGCCGGATCAACAATTACAGATAATATTGATTCACACGATATGGGTATTGCTCGTGGTCGTCAAGTGAATAAAAAAGGTTATTTTGACAAATTACCAGTAGCTCATGCACCAGAAATTGATTAGTAAGCGAATTCTTATCGGATTTTAACTTGCAATTTACTTGATTAATATTTAAAATTTTAAGTAGGGAAAATTAAATAACTGGAGGCACATATGTCAGAACATTATTTTGATCCAAAGTTGAAAATTTTTGCTTTGAACTCGAATAAACCATTGGCTGAAAAAATTGCTGATGCTGTTGGTGTTAAATTAGGTAAAACCTCTGTAGATCGCTTTAGTGATGGTGAAATCAGAATTAATATTGAAGAAAGTATTCGTGGAGATCATGTTTACATTGTTCAATCAACATCTGCACCCGTCAATGACAATATTATGGAATTATTAATTATGATTGATGCTTTGCGTCGCGCAAGTGCTAAATCAATTAATGTCGTTATTCCTTACTATGGTTATGCTCGTCAAGATCGTAAAGCACGTTCACGGGAACCAATTACAGCAAAATTAGTTGCTGACATGTTAGAAAAAGCTGGTGCAACAAGAATTTTAGCGCTTGATTTGCATGCTGCTCAAATTCAAGGATTCTTTGATATCCCAGTTGATCATTTAATGGGTGCACCTTTATTAGCTGACTACTTCTTAACCGAAGGATTAGATAAAGATTCTGTTGTCGTTTCACCTGATCATGGTGGAGTGACACGTGCTCGTAAATTAGCAGAATTCTTGAAAGCACCTATTGCAATTATTGATAAACGTCGTCCTAAAGCTAACGTTGCTGAAGTGATGAACATTATTGGTACCGTTGAAGGCAAACGTTGTATCTTAATTGATGATATGGTTGATACGGCAGGAACAATTACGCTTGCTGCTCAGGCTTTAATGGATGCCGGTGCAACTGAAGTGTACGCAAGTGCAACTCATCCGGTTTTATCAGGTCCAGCTGTTGAAAGAATTGCAAAATCACCTATTAAGCAATTTATCGTAACAGATTCAATTCAGTTACCTGAAGATAAGAAAATTGATAAATTAGTTCAAATTTCAGTGGGTCAATTAATTGGGGATGCAATCACGAGAATTCATGAAAACAAACCAGTTAGTCCATTATTTAAAAATCGTTTCCATAATGAAAAATAAAGTTAAGAAAGTTAGATAACTAATGTTGTCTAACTTTTTTTGTATCCAAATTTAGGACATAAAAAAACCGTCAGTCCAGGGAGACTGACGGAAAAAGGGAGTAGAGATAATTAATTTCAGGGGAGAAATTAGTTATGAGTTAGATTAATTTATTCGGGGAAATAAATTAAAATTTAAAAGTTATTAATTAAGGTATGAAGTTATAATAACAAGTAGTTGTGAAGAAAATGTGACGTAAAAAGGAAGAAAGTTCTTCTCGTAGTTAGTACGTTAGAGTAGTAAGCAGTCTGTTTACTTGAATATCTTAGGACTTAATAGATCTTACTAAGAATGATAAACAACATTAAAGTGATTTTTTATTAATATTAGCATTAATTTTATATTATATATAAATTATAAAAGTCTTTTTTAACTTGAATATTATTGTTTTGAGTTAATTATTTATATATAATATTAAATGCGTAAGGGAGAATTTTAAGGAGTTTTTATGAAAAAATTAATGTCATTTATTTTAGTTGCAATATGTGTTTTTGGTATAGCAATTTTAAGTTCAGATCGTGTAGAGGCTAACAATCCGAATTATGTTCATCTTGCTAATAGATGGAATGATCCTTGGGACGAAACTTATAGAATTCAAAAGTGGAGTAAAACTGCGTATGAATTAAACATCAAAAAGATATCGGGAAAAATACGTGTGGAAGCTTGGGGACACTCTTATAAGGCTGGTCGTACAGGAAATGTATCTGTTTCTAAAGGAAAAAAATATGTTATTAAATCTAAAGGACAGACAAAATTAACTAATTATTTAGTAGAGTGGTATGGAACAGGAAACAATGCATATATTGTAAATAGTATTCATGCATATGGTAGTGCTGATGGTAATTGGAAACCTGATAGATAAGAAGAAATAATGTGCTCTCTTACGCATTATATTAAAATAAAAGATTGGTGTGAAAAAAATGAATTCTTATTGGCTGTCGCGTATGGCGAAGAAACAATATTTTTATGGCATATTAGTGGGTTTTGCTTTAATAGTAGTTCACGTGTCTATGGATATGTTACCTAATAGGACTTATCTAGATGGTTCTAATTTAACTTTTACTGTGATTACAACATGGATAGGTATAGGTGGTACTGGTAGCGATTTTTCAGCTTTATTTTATTTGTTATTACCTTTATTTTCAGTGATTGGTTTGAATCTAATTGTCTTCGAGGATAAACAAACAGGTTTTATTAAACAATATGTACAAAAAAAGGGAATTATTAATTATTCTATTCATTCATTTAGCTTAAGCTTTATTTCAGGATTTTTGATTGGGATACTACCTTTATTATTGGATTTATTAGTAGCATGGTGTTTATTCCCTAATCAACCATTAGATGCTGTATTAAATAATAATCTGGGACTTGCATCGAATTCAACATATTTTATGAAGGACCTTTTCCAGCAATCATATACGGGGATTTTATTTTATATTTTACTTGCAGGTTTGTTCGCAGGTGTTTTTTCTGTAGTTGCCGCGAGTGTTAGTTTATATGTAAAAACAATTTATAGTGTGGTTAGTTTTAGTTTTTTACTGTGCTTATTTATAAGTGTTTTAGCTGCTGTATTTCCTTTTTATCTTGCTGCACCTTTGTCGCTTCCTATGGTAGGAGGACCCGCGGAGGGCCTACCTCCTTTATCATTTATTATGGGGATTTTGTTTTTGGTTCTCATTGTAGCTTATCTTTTTAATTTTATGGGAGTAAAACGTAATGCGATTATTTAAAATATATTTAAAAACTAAACGGTCTCGTGACTGGGTAATAGATATTCTTACGTTCTGTTTATTAATTATTTTATCTCTTTTTGAATATTATTTATTTTTAGGTAATGAAAAGAATAGTTCCTTTATTGACGTAGTCCAAGGAGGACTACAAAATAGTTTAAATATTGAAAATATAATGATTCTTTTCTTTCCAATATTGATATTATTACCCTTTCAGGGTTCTAAATTTCCAATTATGTATTATATAAGAAAACCTTTTTCTTTTTTGAGAGTACAAGTGAATTACTTTTATGCCATATATATTTGTGCATTTGTTATCTCTGGAATCCTTTTTTTAATTTTAAATAAGGATAATTTAAAATATAATATAAATGGCTATCAGCTAGTTACAATGGTTATTTATTTTATCGCAATGTATGTTTTTTATAATTTAATAGCGTCCTTTTATTGCCTCACAGGAAATAAAATTATATCGTTATTTTTAATTTATGGTTATTATCAATTAGAAATATTTTTGAACGAAAGAGGGATTAGATTGTTTTTTAATCATGGCATAATCAGTCTTGGATATAGTGTTAACACGTTATATTTAATTCAAAATATATTCTTTATACTACTCTTTTTTATTATTTTGGAGGTTTTTCAAAGATGGATTTTATCAAAAAAAGAATACTCTATAAATTGAAGTTTTTCAGTATCTTAGTTTTTAGAAATATTTATTTAACGATTTATTATTCTAAATGGCGTACGGTGCTCATTTTTATTATGCTAACGATGATGATCATATTGTGCAAAAGAGATCAAGTGAGTGGTATGACGAGCTTACTATATGGTGCTTCGTTAGATACTGAGGGAGAATCTTTTCCTTTATTTTGGTTCATCTTTGTGATTTCTCCAGCATTAGCTATTGGAAATTCACAAATGTTACTATGGAAATCAGATTTTAAAATTCTACATAATATTGGATATAAAAATTATTTATTTAGCAATTTATTGATGTTAGGAATTTATAATAGTTTTTTTTATTTTTTGATAGTGATTATAAACGGTTTTGGTATCTCACATTTAGCTTTCTATAGTTATCTATTTATATTTAGTTTCACCTATCTTGTATTGTTATCAACAGCGTCATTTTTATTAGATGATTTTATACTACCCTTAATAGGGAGTTTAGCAGTCATAATATTAGATGTTTATATTTCTCACATATCCATTATAGACGCAACAATGCTCTCTAGATTTAACCCTAATCATAATTCGGTTAACATTATAATTTTATTAACGATTATATTGAGTTGCATCATTATCTCACTTATAAAAATTAAAGATATTGATTTTATTTAAAGAAAGTAGTGTAAAAATGAAAATAATAGAGTTGAAAAACATTTCCAAAAGAATTAAGCAAAAAGATATTTTAGTAGATATCAATTTATCAATTGAAGAAGGAATCGTTTGTGGATTCAGTGGGCCAAATGGTGCTGGGAAATCCATGATATTTAATACGATTATTGGGTTTGTAAAGCCTACTGAAGGTGAAGTTTGGGTTAATGGAAAATATATCAGAGTAGATGAACTTTTTTCAAGCAGCATTGCTTTTTCTATGGATAGTATTGGTATGTTAGAAGATTTTTCAGTTCTTAAAAACTTGGACTTAATTAATCAACTAAATAGTCATAAAATGACTAAGAATGAATTGAACGAAATGGTAACTTATGTTGGACTAGATCCTAATGATAAGCGTGCGATTAAACACTATTCATTAGGAATGAAGAAAAGGGCCTCAATTGCTTGTTGTTTAATCAATGATGCACCTATTTTAATATTAGATGAACCTAGTAATGCACTAGACGATAGTGGAAAAGACTTTTTGCGTCAGTTAATTATCGATCAAAAAGCAGCAGGGAAAACAATCCTTATTTCTAATCATGATAGTGTTTTCTTAAACGAAGTGAGTGATAAAATCATTCACATTTCAGAAGGTAGAGTTATTCTAAAATGAAAAATAAAAATTCGTGGAAACTAAGTCAGAGAGGATTACTTATTTTGGGAGGCATCTGCTTACTAGCAAGCGCTGTATGGTTATGGAATGCTCATGCAGCAGTAACCGAACAATATAAAAACAGTCAAATTAAGAATGTGTTTGTAACATCTAATCATCAAAAAATAGTAAATGAAAAATTTGTATTTACTAAAATCAAGCATCACGTCACTAAAGACTCAGACGAAGCTTACTACAATGACAGTATTGATGTCGATATTGAATCAAAAAAAGATGGTGACTTTCCACTCGGAGGGCTATTTGTTATGAATAGTTCTTATGATGTGACCCAATCTGATATGCTTAATGAAAAAGGTGAATCTGATTCTTCGCTGCATGTCGGGATAAATCATAAGACTTTAAAAGCAATTATTAGAAAAGGCTCTGGTAATCGTTCTTTTAATTTAGTGTTTTTAACTTCGTCCAAACCAGGTACTAATATAAAATATATCTATCAAAGTGATTTTAAGTGAATATCACTAGGTAAATTAAATTAATTTAGACAGTCCCGGCAGGTAATGCTAGGGCTGTTTTTTACTATTCTTAAAGTATTCAAATTCAACATAAAAAACCGTCAGTCCGGGGAGACTGACGGAAAAAGGGAGTAGAGATAATTAATTTCAGGGGAGAAATTAGTTATGAGTTAGATTAATTTATTCGGGGAAATAAATTAAAATTTAAAAGTTATTAATTAAGGTATGAAGTTATCATAACAAGTAGTTGTGAAGAAAATGTGACGTAAAAAGGATAAAATATGATTACTTTTTTTGTGGGGTGAAAGTATAGGATATATAATATTTTAGTAGTTTTTACATAAAGATTTTCTTAGAATAAAGCACTATTTGAGCTGATTATTAAATACAACTTTTCTACTACCCTTTAAAATTGATAAAGTGTATATTAAAAGGTAGTAAATATAGTTTAAGAAAGTGTTGCTATGGTTCTTTTAGCTCAAGAATTGTTAAATTATAACTTATAAGACTGTTTAAGGCTAGCAGAAGGTAAATGAAAATTAAAGATTCATTTGAATTGTTTGTAACCTATCAAGTCTATTCTATAATATTTTGATTGAATAAGGGTTGAATAATTAGTCAATTAATTAAAGGTGAAATAATTTATGGAATTAAGATACTTTATGAAGAGTCTAATTGAATAGGGAGTGATCCATATCCGGTACAAGATTATAATATTATATTAAAAAATTTAGAGAGCCTGACTTTGATTATGCAGGAGAGTTACCCAAAATATCTATGGCTTTTAGTACGTCTAGTACAGTAACTAGTGTTGGGGCAGAACTTGGGGTAACTTTAGTTACTATTTTCATAGTCTTTGTAGGTTCCTTAATAATATAGAAGGAGAAGAATATGATAGAATTTGAGATAAAAGTATTAATATTTTTATTAATTGGTACGCTTGTATTTATGATTTTAAAAATGCGGAAATATAAAAAAGAAATTACCGAACTTAATGATGTGGAAAAGAAGCAACAAGAACAAATAAGTAGATTAGAAGGGAAAAATAATGAATAGTTATGATCTAGTTTATCTTGTTATGCCTTTAGTATTATTTTGTATTTGGATTGCTTTCTACATTTACTTATGTGTATGTTTATATAAATATAAGAAAGCTAGACGAAAAGTAATAATTAGTTCTGCTAAACTTAATGAATTAACAACAAAAAAGATATTAGAACTAGAAAAAAAGTTAAAAAAATAGAATAAAAACTAATTAAAAAGAGAAGTAATCAGAAATCAATCTGGAGACTTCTCTTTTTAATTTATTATAGAGCTAATCGATTCTCAGAATAGTCTTGTGTCTAATCTGAGAATATAACCAATTAGGTTGGGCATTAAACTTAGACTTCAAACGTATATTTAATTAGAGACAGTACTCGTAATGTTAAAAAGGGGGACCAAAATAATCTTAGATTGTTATTTATTACTACAGATTATAACGCTTGAATATTATGATTTTATAGTCGATACACTTTAATTTTAAGGGTATAAAAAAACCGTCAGTCCGGGGAGACTGACGGAAAAAGGGAGTAGAGATAATTAATTTCAGGGGAGAAATTAGTTATGAGTTAAATTAATTTATTCGGGGAAATAAATTAAAATTTAAAAGTTATTAATTAAGGTATGAAGTTATCATAACAAGTAGTTGTGAAGAAAATGTGATGTAAAAAAGATAAAATATAAGTAAAATAAAAAAACTTGATTCCGATTAAAAATCAGAATCAAGTTTTTATTAATTATTATTTAGTCTTCTTTTGCAATTTTTTCTTCAATTTTTTTTGATGCTTCTCGAGGTAAGTCACTATCTCTTTCAGCTAGTAAGTTACGGATATCTTTTAAATATTCTTCTGTAGGTGTTAATGTCGTTTCTGAAGATTCTTCTTCCTTATCATTAGATCTACTTGTTGCATTTCTAAGTGCTGTGATTCCTTTAAGCAACATAAAGATAACAAAGGCTACGATTATAAAGTTAATGACATCGTCTAAAAATTGTCCGATTTTGAAAGTTGTATCACCAATTGTGAGAACGATCCCTGACAAGTCAACTTTACCGACGACAAGTGCAATGATAGGACCAATGATGTTAGTTGTGAAAGACTTAACGATTGTTGTAAATGCACCACCAATAATAACAGCGACTGCCAAATCCATCACATTTCCGCGAGTGATAAAATCTCTAAATTCTTTTAACATGTTTGATGAGTCTCCTTTAATTTGGTTAACTGTATCTTAAAGTATAACGGATTTTATAGGATAAGTGAACTGAAAATTGTGAGTTAATAGGTTTGAATGATATAATCAAAGCACAAATTAAAAGCGAGCGAGGAACTAACTATCATGAAACAGGCTAAAAGGAATGTCACATTTTTATTAAGTGTACTGGCAATCATTACTGCGATTATCTGGATCCGTGTTGGAGGGGATAGTTTTTCTTTATCTAATGTATATTTTTATATTGGCATTATATTAATTCTAGTCGGCATTATATTAATTTTGAGCCAAGCACAACTATTCGCTGGCTGGTTTAAACGACGAGATAAAGGTGAATCTAAAGAAGATTATAATGAACGTAAAATTGATGTTAAAAGTGTAGGAAGTAAAAAAAATCGTCCGCTTAAAATATCACCATTGATGCGTAGTTGTTTTATTGTTGGTGCATTATTGATTTTGATTGCTGTATTAGTGACTATTTAAACTAGGGAGATGATGTCATGAATATTTTTTTGGGTATTATCATCGTTTTGTGTTTTGCTGTAGGAGCATACTTTGTAGATGGTGGATTTGCAGAAAATGCTGGATCATTATATAAACAATTTAAGCAATCAAAGTTATCTTTTAGAGAATTTATGCGATTGTTGTTTAGAAGATAATTCGCCAAAAAAACGGACCTAACTTTGATTATTCAAAGTTAGGTCCGTTTTTAATTTATTTAATCAGCTAATGCATATTTTTGGATTGCTTTAGCAACACCTAACTCAACGTTAGTAGCAGTTACTGCTTGAGCATTATCTTTAACTTCTTGAATGGCGTTACCCATGGCAACACCTAGACCTGCTGCTTGGATCATTGATAAATCATTACCTTGATCACCAAGTGCCATAACCTCGTCTTTGGTGAAACCTAATTTATCAGCCAAGGACATAACGGCATTTCCCTTGCTGGCATTTTTGTTTAGGAGTTCTAAAAAGTAAGGTTCACTTTGAACGTAGTAATAATTATCGGTAATTTTTGCGGGTAATTCCTTAACGACACGTGTAATAACTTCAGGATAATCAATATACATCATTTTCGAAATGACGATATTCTTGTCCATTTCTTCAGGTTTTCGGAAACGAATAGGCATTTGAACTAAGAATGACTCTGCCACAGAATATTCACTGATATCAGCATTAGGTGTATACATTAATGCTTGATCTTCAGCATGAACATGGACGTTTAATTCACGACTTGTTTCTTCGATTATGTTGTAATCATTAATATCTAACGTATGATGAATTAAAACTTCACCAGAGCCTGAAACTTGAACTAAAGCACCGTTAAAAGTAATAACAAAATCATCATCTGATGTTAAACCGAGTTTTTCTAAGTATTTTGTAACGCCTGTTAAAGGACGTCCGGTACAAAGGACAACTTTGATGCCAGCAGCTTTAGCAGCTTTAATAGTAGTAATAGTTTCTGGGGCGATTTCTTTTTTATCATTAACGAGAGTACCGTCAATATCGATTGCGATTAATTTAATTGTCATGTTGTGTATTCTCCTTTGGGTTGATTAAAGTATCATTATTAAGATAAGTTCTAAATTGTGTATAAATGTCAGTGAATAAATCGTTCTCTGATTTTACTAATTCTCTTGGGAAGAAGAAACGACGGTCGCCTGATACTTTACCAGTAATAGAAGCAACGAGGTCACTGACGCTAGATAATTCAACAAGTGAACCATCTTCTTGAGCTAATTCGATTTGGGTGCGCGGCTTATCTTTGGTTGGATCATAGGCATCATAAGGTAAGTCGTAACTGTCATTTTCTGCCGTATAGTAGTCAGGTTGAAAGCCAGCTGATTCAATAAGACGTTCTAGAGTAGGTAATAAATCAACAGTCTCTTCATCAAATTTGATTGATTTAAATGGTTTGCGATCCAGGAAACGGACAGCTAAGTCACTTAAGATATTATCAGTATTTTGACGCCATTCCGTGAAGTAAGTGGTTAAAACACCGTCATCTAATTGTAAATAATCATCTAATGAAAATTCATTTTTAAAAAGTGGAATCAATAATTTTGGTGAATCCTCGGCACTTAAGCGATTATTTTCGTATAGGTATTTAGCCCGATTTAATAAATGACTTAAAATAACTTCCATTGATCTAGAAATAGGATGGAAATAAACTTGGACGTACATTTGGAATCGGCTGACAATATAATCTTCAACGGCATGCATCCCATTGATATCAAATGCAATCCCGCCTTTATAAGGACGCATCACACGTAAAATCCGAGTTAAGTCAAATGTACCATAATTTGTACCAGTGTAGTAAGAATCACGTAATAAGTAATCCATTCGATCAGCGTCTATTTGACTCGAAATCAATTGGACAACTTGTGGATTAGGGTACGTTTTTTGAATAACACTTGCCACTTTTTCTGGGAAATCAGCAGAAACTTTTGCTAAAACTTGATTAATCTCAGTTGATGGATCAGTTAAAATTTGAGCAGTGATAGCTTCGTGGTCCGTTTTGAAAATGTGCTCGAAAGTATGTGAGTATGGACCATGGCCGATATCGTGTAAAAGAGCAGCGCATAACGCCACTAATTTTTCGGAGTCGTCCCATAAACCGTCGCCAGCTTCTTTGCTTGGATAATTTCGTTGGAAATTATCGCAGATTCGACGTGTGATTTCATAAACACCCACGGAATGGGTGAAACGTGAATGTTCCGCTCCATGAAAAGTTAATGAAGTTGTACCGAGCTGTTTAATTCGGCGTAAACGTTGGAATTCTTTAGTATTAATTAAATCTAAAATAACTTGATGTTGCACATAAATGTAATCGTGAATAGGATCACGTAACACTTTTTCTCTAGCAAGTAACGGCGATTGTTCGAGCAATAGAATCCCTCCTCGAAAATTTAGATAGTAAATAAGTTCGTAATACTTCTATTATAACGAACATTCGTAATTTAGTCATGACATAATGATGATTATAGGTAACGACATTCATTTAAATCTAAGTTATAATACAGTGAAACGATAAGGTGAATGGAGGAATTAAGTTGTATGGCAATCACGTTAGATAAACAAATTGCGATCCATTTGGAAACAATTAAAACACAAGAAGGCGAAGTTGAACGCTATGTCATCGAAACAACGGGACAACTCGTTCGTTTAGGCGATGGGATGTATATCAGATATAAAGAAGAAGACGCAGAGTCTGGTAAAAAAAATCCAGTTACCTTTAAATTGCAAGATGATGGTGAAATTCAATTAACTCGAGAAACAGATGATATACGCACAAAATTAATTTTTTTAGCGCAAAAAAAAATTAATGGGGTTTATAAAACAGCGTATGGTCGTATTCCAATTGAAATTGAAACAACGCAATTAAAAAGTCAGTTAAATAGCCAACCAATTTCGGGATCACTTGATATTGATTATCGCTTAACAACAAGCGGTGAATTGTTGGGAGACTATAATATACGATTGCAATTTACGGCATAAAAATGTATGATTAAGAGTAGACTTTTGGAAAGGACGTGTGCTAGTTGGAGCTTAAACAATTCGATGGCCAAAACAAAGACGAGTTATCAATGATCGAGGTTGCTCACGCAATCTTATCGCAACATGGTGACGTCATGGGTTTTGCTGACTTAACTAATGAAATCCAAACATATCTTGGTAAAAATGATTTAGAAGTGAGAGATCGCTTATCACAATTTTACACAGATTTAAATGCTGATGGTAGCTTCATTTCACTTGGAGAGAACTTATGGGGATTACGTTCATGGTATCCCTTCGATTCAATCGATGAAGCTGTTGCTCATGTAGAAGATGAAGACGATGAAGATCGTCCTAAACGTAAAAAACGTAAGAAAGTTAATGCTTTCTTAGCAGATGCCGCTGATGATGATGACGTTATTGATTACAATGATGATGATCCTGAGGACGACGATTTAGATGCAACTTATGAAGATGACGACGAAGATGATGATGAAGATACAGAAATTAAAGGTTATGATAAAGATTTAGATGAAATAGCTGATAGTAATTCTGATGATGAAGAAGAATTACCAGAAGGTATTGAAGATCAATTATCTGAAATATCCGATGAAGATGCAGAAGACGACGAGGAAAATAATTAAAAGGACTTGACGATTTCGTCAAAACCCTGTAATATATTTTTTGGGCGCCTCGCAGGTATTTCTTGCGAGGACAAACGCACGGTTGATACAAGCTCCCTACACTGATTAGATTATTCTACTCGGCTTAGGGGGCTTGTTGTTTTTTATAGACATAATGAACAATAACTATCAGGCCACAAACACAGAATCCCCACAAAAATTAACCCAAAGGAGATTTATAATGACCAAATATATATTTGTTACAGGTGGCGTTGTTTCGTCAATTGGTAAAGGGATTGTTGCAGCATCTCTTGGCCGTTTATTAAAGAATAGAGGCTTGAAAGTTACTATTCAAAAGTTTGATCCTTATATCAATGTGGATCCAGGAACAATGAGTCCCTATCAACATGGGGAAGTTTTCGTAACTGATGATGGTACAGAGACTGATTTAGATCTTGGTCATTATGAACGTTTTATTGATATTAACTTAAATCAATATTCAAACGTAACGACTGGTAAAATTTATTCAGAAGTTTTACAAAAAGAACGTCGTGGTGATTATTTGGGTGCCACAGTTCAAGTTATACCACATATTACAAATACAATTAAAGAAAAAATTATGCGTGCTGGAACAACAACGGATTCTGATGTTGTAATTACTGAAATAGGTGGAACTGTTGGTGATATTGAATCATTGCCTTTCCTTGAAGCATTACGTCAAATGAAAGCTGATGTCGGTTCAGATAATGTTATTTATATTCATACAACATTGATTCCTTACCTAAAAGCTGCAGGTGAAATGAAAACGAAACCTACACAACATAGTGTTAAAGAATTACGCGGATTGGGTATTCAACCAGATATGTTGGTTGTTCGGACTGAAGAACATATCTCGCAAGATATGCGTAATAAATTAGCTAATTTCTGTGATGTTGAACCAGAAGCCGTTATTGAATCAATGGATGTTGATACATTATATACGATTCCTTTAGCGTTACAAAAACAAAAAATGGACCAAATCGTTGTTGATCATTTGAAATTAACAACACCAGAAGCAGATATGACTGAATGGCAAAAACTTGAAACACAAGTTTTAAATTTGAAGAAAACAATCAATATTGCGTTGGTTGGTAAATATGTTAAATTGCCAGATGCTTATATTTCTGTTGCCGAAGCATTGAAACATGCTGGATACACTGTTGATGCTGATGTTAAAATCACAATGGTTGATGCAGAAAAATTAGATGAAAGTAATATTGTTGAAACGTTGCAAGATGCTGATGGAATCATCGTTCCAGGAGGATTCGGTAATCGTGGACTTGAAGGGATGATTCTTTCAATTCAATATGCGCGTGAAAATAATGTTCCATTCTTAGGTGTTTGTCTTGGTATGCAAATGGCATGTATTGAATTTGCACGTAACGTTGTTGGGCTCCAAGGCGCACATTCAACTGAAGCTGTTCCAGAAACACCACATAACATTATCGACTTGATGACAGATCAAGAAGATGTTGAAGATATGGGTGGAACACAACGTCTTGGTTTATATCCATGTAAATTAAAACCAGGAACGGTAGCAGCTGCAGCTTATGATAATCAAGAAGTTATCCAAGAACGTCACCGTCATCGTTATGAATTTAATAACGAATACCGTGAACAACTTGCTGATAAAGGATTGGTTTTTGCTGGAACATCTCCAGATAATCGTTTAGTTGAAGTTGTTGAAATTCCTGAAAATAAATTCTTTGTGGCAGCTCAATACCATCCAGAATTTTTATCAAGACCACAACGTCCAGAAGGTTTATTCCAAGCCTTTGTGAACGCTACAGTTTAATAAATGTAATTGAAAGAGATAATAACAATTTGTTATTATCTCTTTTTTTATGTCTAAAAGGGTTGTATTTAATATGTGTACTATGTATTATAGTACACATGGATGAGGTGAGATAATTGCAAATTAATAAGACGAGTAGTAAACCGTTTTATGAACAATTGATATCAGGTATAAAAGAAGATATTTTTAAAGGAATTTTGCAGACAGAAGACAAGTTGCCGTCAGTTAGAGAAATGGCTAAAATTCATGAAATGAATCCAAATACGGTTAGTAAAGCGTATAAAGTTTTAGAATCACAGGATGTAATCGTGACAGTTAAAGGTCGAGGGACATATGTCAAAGCCAATAATGAGAGCAATCGCGATGAACGACAAATCCAAAAAAATCGTGAGGCATTGTTAGATACGATTAAAGAAGTGACCTATCTCGGTGTCCAAGAAGATGAGATTCAGGGTTGGGTTAAGTCGTATTTTGAAAAGGAGGACTAAGAATGGGATTTGAAATTAAAGGTTTATCAGAGAAAATTAGTGACAAAGAGATACTTAATGATATTAATATGTCTTTAGTCCCAGGGGAAATAGTGGGTCTAATTGGTCGTAATGGAGTTGGTAAAACAACCTTATTCAGATCAATTTCAGGCCAATACATACCAGATCAAGGTGATATTTTAATTGATGATCAATGGATGAAAGAAGATTCATCATTGAAGGAAAAACTCTTTTATTTAGATACACAGAATAATTTTTTAGACAGCTACACAATAGATAAGATTGTCGAATTCTATGAACTCGCTTATCAAACGTTTGATCGTCAAAAATATGATAATTGGGTCACAGAATACAACCTACCTAAACAAACAAAATATCGTCAATTTTCTAAAGGGATGCAAGGATTATTTAATATTATTTTGGCCTTTTCCACTGGTGCACCATATGTTATTTTAGATGAACCACTGGACGGGTTAGATGTAATTGTCCGTAAACAAGTTTTCCAAATTATTATTGATGCCGTTGCTGAAGACCAGCGAAGTGTACTTATTTCTTCACATAATTTAGAAGAATTAGATCGATTAATCGATCGCGCAATGGTTTTAAAAGATGGACATATTGTGAGTGATTATCGTTTGGAAGACACGCGTTCAGAATCACGAAAAGTTCAATTGGTGTTTAAATCAAAAGAAATTCCAGCTTTCATTAAAGAAAATAGCCGAGCAATGAGTATTCAAGGTCGTGTCGTCACTGTTTTATTTGAACACTATTCAGATGAAATTGAAGCTCAAATTGAAGCTGAAGATCCGGCATTATTCGAAGAATTACCGTTAACGTTGGAAGATTTATTCCGAGCAAGTCTTTCGGCTAAAGAAAATACCGGAGGTGGGAAGTAGTGACAGTTAATAGAAGATTGAATCAGATTATTTGGCAGAGATATAAGTGGATTGTTTTATCACTTGTTGCACTTATTGTGGTTGTTATGGGGTTTACACTACATAATTCGGTTGACACTACGGGAATAGACGCGGCCAATCTTACTTATACAGAGTTTGTTCAAAGTGAAAAAGATTCGGCAAAAGCGGATCATCGTAAAATAGGTTCAGTTAGCAGAGCAACATATGAAAAAAATAATATTAAAATAAAAGATGTAAGTATTCATGATGGTACATTTCAAAATGCAAAAACAGCACTAGTTATTTTTAGTCTGGGTGCTATCTTATTAGGGATATTTACTAATATGTATGATATGCAAACTAAATTTAATGAATTTATATTTTCAAGCTCATTTTCTAGAAAACGCATTTTCTTAAAAAAAATTGGTCTAATGTTACTACCTGCCTTACTTACTTTTATTGTAGGTTCAATTATAACAACATTTGTTGCTGATGTAGCTATCTCAGTAAGTAATCCAAATTTTATATCAGATAGAATGATACATTTATTCTTAGATAGTAGTCAATTGATTGCGCTATACAGTGTTGGCCTTGTGGTAGGTGTTTTAGTTCGTCGGGTTGTAGCATCTGTCGTCACTGCGTTGGGATTCACTGGCTCGGCCTTGATATGGTTTGCTTACTTTGAAGGATTCATTTTTGATCAAACGCAAGACATGTCTAATACTTATTATCTTGTACTAGGATTTATATACTTGATTGCTGGGTTATTGATGATAGTGATGGCAGTTCATTATTTCAACAAATTATCATTAGAACAGGATAGTCCTTATTTACAATTCGATTATTTAAAACTACCACTACTCATTTTTACAACGGCTTATATAGCTATTTTAATGGCTGTAGTTAATTATGATACAATTGGGGAAAAAATAGGATATGGCTTGATAAGCGGCTGTATTACAGTCATTGTTGCTTATATTGTTATTTATCGTCCACAAAATATTAGTCAAAAATTGCAACGTATTTTTTCGAAAAATAAAAAATAAAAGTAAAATGGCTACCTATTTCTCTAAGAATAGGTAGCCATTTTGACCTTACAGACTTGTTAGTATGTAATAAAAGGGAATTGTGCTAAACTACTGTTTATAGGAATGTAAAAGCAATTATTGGGAGGGATTCAATTTGAAAGAAATGTTAACAATAAACAATTTAACTAAAAGTTTCGGTAAAAAGGTAGTCCTCAAAGGTATTAATTTTACAATCGCAGAAGGTGAGATTGTTGGGCTTGTTGGTGCTAATGGCGCTGGTAAAACAACCATCATGAAATCAATTCTTGGATTATCAAATTACCAAACTGGAGAAATAACAATTGACGGTAAAATTGTATCAACAACTAGCCATCAAGGGTTAGAAGAAGTTGGTGCCTTAATTGAATATCCTGGTATCTATCCATTTTTAAGTGGCTATGATCATTTAAAATTATTCTCTGAAATCAATACCAAAGAAGAATTAGATGAAATTGTTGCTGATTTGCATATGACAGATTACATTAATCGTAAAGCTAAATCATATTCATTAGGAATGAAGCAAAAATTAGGAATTGCATTAGCTTTATTAAATAGACCAAGATTAATTATTTTAGATGAACCTATGAACGGATTAGATCCTCAAGCAACACGTGATGTCCGCGAACTTGTTTTAAAGTTATCTAAACGCGGGACAGCGTTCTTGATTTCAAGTCATATTTTAGGTGAATTAGAGAAAATTGTTGATCACTTTATTATTTTAAATGAAGGTAAAATAATGAAAGCAATGTCTACTACTGAATTAAGTGATAGTAGTAAGCGATATGTTTTACTAGAGACGACGTCAAACGAGCAAGCTAAAGTTCTTTTAAAGGCCGCTAATTATGAATTGGCAGTTGATCAAACAGTTAAAGTAAAGGTAGACGAACAAGATACTTTAGCAAATATTATCCAAGTGCTCTACGATAATAAAATTCAAATAAATGATGTACGTCATCAAGAACATGATATGGAAGAATCACTATTGAATTTATTAGATAGTAATGACGGAGGTAAGGCTTAATGTTAACTTTAGTTAAACAAGAATTATTTAAGTTAGGTAAAAAGAAATCTACAGCGATTATATCAGCGATATTACTTGTTTTTATTTTTGGGGTAGCACTTTTAACAAAAATATATAGTTCGATTTTCGATCCAGCAAGCATGGTACAAAGTGGATTTGGATCTATTCAATTAATTATTTTCATTTTAATTGCGTCAGCAAGTGTTATTATTGCTATGGAAACACAGTTTGGTACAATTAAGGATTTGCTTTATCGGAAATATTCACGTGGAGCTGTTTTAGCTAGTAAATGGCTTACAATATTAATCTATTCGATTTATTTGAATGTTTTAATATTCGTGGCTTCAATTATAGCTAAATTAGTGCTTTTACCAATGGTATCCTTGTCAGATAAAATAGATAACCAAACGATTGTTATGTCTTTAATAACAACGTTAGTGGGGAATTTTATTAGTACCTGGTTGATTTTAAGTTTGGTATTATTATTGGCTAGTATCTTTAGTAGTTCAGGTGCTTCGATTGCAGCTGGTATTGTTTTTTATTTCTTAACATCTATTTTATCAGGAATCCAAATGTTAGCTATTGCTAAATGGGATTGGATTAAATGGAATCCACTTAATATGATGAATTTAAGTAATCAGTGGGCAGACGGACAGGAGTTTGAAAAACTAACTCAATTAACGAATAACGAATTGATTATAGGTAATCTAGCTTATACGGCACTATTTTTATTTTTAGGTTATTTTGTTTTCAAACGTAAAAATGTTTAAAAAAAGTGTATCGTCAATTAATTTTTGACGATACACTTTTTTTGTCCAATAATTATGAGTAGCTTAAAATGACTATTACTAAAGATACAAGTCAAATACTGCAATCTGTGGAGGTACTAGGAATCGAGCTGAGATTCGAGATGTTCCAATACCACTATTAACATATAATTTTGTATTGTTCTTTAGTGTATAAAGGCCACTAGAGTAGCCACCATCTCCGTCATGATCAGATAATAATCCTTTATTAGTGAAAGGAATACGAATTTGGCCACCATGTGTGTGACCACTTAAAATTAAATCGACGGTATTAAATGAACCATTTGACAAACTAGGTTCATGAGCCATTAAAATATGGTACGTTGAATTGGATTTATCAGGAGCTACTGTCGTTTGGACATCGGGGATACCTAATTGAGAGTCATCTACACCACCCAACCAAATGGATGAATTTCCACCTACATTGATAGTCGTTGAACTATTTTTAAGGACAGTAAAACCACCTTGATTCATTACAGTAGTGTAAACTCTGGCTGCACCGCCACCGTAATCTTTATTTCCATATACTGCGTATTTTCCATAGGTTGATTTAATTTCACTTAGTTTTTGAACAATAGCTGTTACGGGATGGTATTGATTGTAATTGCTGAATAAATCACCTGTAAATAAGACCAAATCTGGTTTTTCTTGATTGATTTTATTAACAATTTTTCCGAAATTTTCAGGTGTATAATCATCTGCTATTTCGACATCACTAATTTGCACAATTTTAAGTTTCTTTTTAGTAGTATCTGCCTTATTTAAAGCAATATTTTTAACGACAACGCGGTAAGGCTCTATTTTAAATGCGTAAAAGGTACATGCGGCACTTACTATTAATAGGATGAAAATGACACTTAATATTTTTTTCTTCGTGATAGTATCATGCCTCCGTTTGATTAGTTAACTAAAAAAACCTACAGTAAGATTTTTAGTCTAAAACTGTAAGTTCTTCTTAAAACCTATATGGTTAGTTTTATTTATGAAATCCAAGAACTAATAGCTGACCAGATAGCGTTAAAAAATGAAACAATTGCGTCCCAAATTTTTTGTAGGAAGTTTCGATTTTCAGCTGTGTCTAATTTGCTGAAAATATCTTTAGCACCATCTTGAATATTTGTTGCAACTTTACTTGCTTGTGATTTGAAATTTGATGAATCTAAAGCACCTGAATCACGAATCTTGATTAACACGGCAATAATATCTTGTTTTTGATTATCAGTAATGACATTTGTTAAGTTATTATTTGTGATTTGGTTATTTACAATAGTAGTAATTTGATTATTTGTAATAGAACTACCTTCTTTAGCCATATCATTTTTAGCACCGGCTACAGCGTTATTCAATTGTGAATCAGTATACCCATCTTTGCTTTTATTGGCTTGTGTAATGTCACTTAAAGTCGACATTTCATTTTGTGCGGCAGTGACTTGTTTTGTATTTAGAGCGTCCCCGTTTGTAGCGAAGGCTGCATAAACACCAGCTAAAGCACCTGATCCATCTATTGGTGTAGCAGAAGTGACATAGATATTGGCATCAGTTACACCAGCTGTTAATGCGGCGTTTTTATATTGGTTTTCTGTAATTGTGGTGATGTTATTTTTACCATTGTAGTCTAAAATTTCAACGTTGATACCAGAACCACTGCTCGTTTTTTGAACCATAGCAGATGACCAGACACCTGAAGTTGATGTAAATGAGCCACCAGAACTATTGAGATATTTAACTAAAGTTGCGCCATTTACGGGTAATGTCGAATATGAAGAACTACCGTTTAAGCTAGCTGTTAAAGTTGAAAGTGTTCCTGATTTTTGTGAATCTGTTAAACTTGTTCCTAATGTGACAACTGGATTTGACCAGTCAGTTGTTGTGCCCGATGTTGATGAAGCTGAGCTTGAATCATTAGTTGCAGCAGAGGCAACAGATCCTAGACTCAAGACAGCTAATGTTGTAAGAGTTACTGTATAAATTAATTGTCTGAATTTCATAATGGTTTGCTCCTTAAATAGCATGTATTTTAATTTTATTATACCTATCTGATGAAGGAATCATAATAATTGAGTTTGAATAATAGAAAAAATTAAGATTTATCATCATTGAGAGATTTCTTTGTAAGTGAGACAATGAGCGCATCATTTAATCTAGCAACATAATTTTGAGTAGTATGGTATGACTAATTTAAATAAAACTAACGACTGAATGGGAGAATAACGATGACAAAAAAGATGACGGATACCTTTAGATTCAGGCGGGGATTGGAATTGAAAAATAGAATCTTAATGGCGCCAATGACCGTTAAGATGAGCTACTATGATGAAGTTGTTACACATGATGAATCAGATTATTATGCACTACATTCAGGCGAAGTTGGGGCTGTTATTACGGCAGCTACCAGTGTCCAAGCAAATGGAAAAGGTTGGGAAGGCTCACTTGCCATCTATGATGATAAGTTTATTCCCGGGCTAACGAGATTGGCATCGGCAATCAAAAAGAATGGGACTAAAGCTATTTTACAAATTTTCCATGCGGGTCGTATGACAAATTCAACGGTACTTAGAGGACAATTACCAGTTTCAGCCAGTGCTGTTGCGGCAGAAAGACCAGACGCAGAAATTCCTAAAGCATTGTCAGAAACTGAAATTTTAGAGTTGATTGAATCCTTTAAATCAGCAACAAAACGAGCAATTAAAGCGGGATTTGATGGCGTTGAACTGCATGGTGCGAATACGTATTTACTACAACAATTTTTTTCACCACACTCAAATAGACGTCATGATGCTTGGGGTGGCACGCTTGATAAGCGATTTAAATTCATTAATGATGTAGTTGATGGTGTTATTGAGAGTGTTGATCAATCAGGTGTAAAAGATTTTATTGTTGGTTACCGCTTTTCGCCTGAAGAATATGAAAAGCCAGGTATTAGTATGGAAGATTCAATGATTTTGATTGATAAACTTGCTGATAAAAAATTAGATTATCTACATATCTCATTAGGTAAGTATAATAGTGTTTCGAGAAATATAAATTTCAATGAAAAATCAAGAATGGATTATGTCCAAGAAAAGATAAATGGTCGTGTTCCATTAATCGGGGTAGGAGATGTTCGGACTCGGGAAGATGTTAATGGTGTTTTGGCTAACGCTGATTTAGTAGCCGTTGGTCGTTCACTCTTAATTGATCCTAAGTGGACATCAAAGTTATTGAATGGACAAGAAGAAACTATAAAAAGAACCTTAGCTAAAAATGATCGGGAAAAATTAATGGTTAGCGATGGTGCTGTTGAATTTTTAAAAGATATGATGCCTGAGCGGTTAGTTGATTAAAAAACAAAACTAAATCTAGACAAATAGTGTGTTGCAAATTTAATTTGCCGCATGCTATTTTTAGTTGCGGCCCTTTCAACTAGCGGTTGCCTGTTGCACCCCTTGCTGTATGCTAATATTTGAGATGTTAAATAGAGGAAAGAAGGTTATAGGGATGAAAATTATATTTGCGGAACAACTCGTTAAAATACGTAAAGAGAAAAAAATGTCACAAGAAGAATTGGCAAATCAATTGTTTGTATCAAGACAAGCTGTATCAAAATGGGAAACAGGAGAAGCTGAACCTGATTTGGGAAAAATTGAATCGGTAGCCAAAATTTTAGACGTCCCTGTAGAAATATTACTTTTTGGTGGCGATGCCAGTGAAAAAAACGTCAGAGTTTAAAACTAGAATTAAACGATTTATAGAAGAAGATGAATCAGATAAAGATTGGCACGAAAATCATAGATGGCGTGAGTGGCAATATAAACCGATTAATAATGGGTGGGAATTCCTAGCTCGCTATTACTGGATTATTTTTGCACTCATTGGCATGATTGCATGGGGGATTATGGGTCTAAAATAGATATGATAATAAAGAAGCTTTCAATACTTGTCTACAAACAAGTATTGAAAGCTTCTTTATTTTACCGGAACAACTTTTATTTCAGTTGAGTCATCATGAATGACAATGTATAACGTTTGAGTTTCTTCTTTATCAAAGAAACCGAGATTAATACAGGGTAAACCATCGATTTCTTCCACGCCAACGAAACGATCCGTAAATATCTGACGAACCATTTTACCCATTTCTTTATGGGCATTTGCTTTAGCGGCAGCTGTTTTAAGTGTAAATCCAGAGTCTAAGTAAGATTTAATTAATCGAATAATTGATAAGGTATGGTAAGAATATTTTCTATTCTGATTTTTATTAGTATTAATAGAATCAATAAAGCCTTTTTGTTCCCAATAACGAATTTGACTCTGAGTGAGCCCAGTTGTTTCGGCAATTTCACCGATTCCGATTGAAAATGTATCATTCTTCATAATAACGGCCATTCTTTTTGCATAATCTTTAATGTTTGCAATATCGTCCATATCTGCCAAACGAATATACCTCCTAAATAAAAATTTATCTAACAATCTCATTGTGATGTTTACTATACTGATTATATATATATTAAAACGTTTGTCAACTTACTTGACATTAAAGCGAGATAGTCTTATATTAGTCTTCGAAGATAAATTAAAGAAAAAGAAGGTTTTAAGTATGGATGGATTAGATGCAAAGGGTAAACCATATAATCGCCCCATGCTAATTGCAATTTTATTAGTAGGGACATTTTGTACGGTTTTGAATCAAACAATTTTAGCAACTGCATTTCCAACATTAATGGATGAATTTGACGTAACAACGTCAACTGTTCAATGGTTAACAACAGGATTTATGTTAGTCAACGGGATTTTAATTCCAGTTAGTGCATGGTTAAGTAGTCGTGTAAATACCAAATGGTTATACATAGGTGCTATTGGTATCTTTGAATTAGGAACAGTTTTAGCATTTATCGCACCTAATTTTGGGGTATTGTTAACAGCTCGCTTAGTTCAAGCAGTCGGTGTTGGGGTAACAATGCCTTTATTACAAACGATTATGCTTTCAATTTTCCCACCCGAAAAACGTGGTGCTTCAATGGGACTTGCCGGTTTAGTTATCGGACTAGCTCCTGCAATTGGACCTACACTTTCAGGTTGGGTTATTGATAATGCTTCATGGCGTGATCTTTTTGGTATGATTATTCCATTAGTAGGAATTGTTTTTGTGGCTTCTTTCTGGTTTATGAAACCGGTCATCAAAACACACAAATCTAAAATTGATGTCTTATCATTGATTTTATCAACAATTGGATTTGGTGGCTTACTTTATGGATTCTCAACAGTTGGAGATAACGGCTGGGGAAGTACCTCAGTACTTAGTTTCCTTGTTGTGGGTGTTATTTTTATTGGTTTATTCATATGGCGTCAATTAACAATGGAAAATCCTTTCTTGGAATTACGTGTTTTTGCTTCCCAAGAATACACAATTGCAGCCGTTTTAAGTTCAATTGTTAACATGGCTATGATCGGTGTTGAAATGATTCTACCAATGTATCTCCAAATTGTACGTGGAGATAGCGCATTTGAGTCAGGATTAACCTTATTGGCTGGTGCTTTAATGATGGGGATTATGAGTCCGATAACGGGACGATTATTCGATATTTATGGTGCTAAGAAATTGGCAACTGGTGGTATGTTCTTATTAACACTTGGTACAATTCCATTCGTTTTCTTAACAAAAGATACGCCAACTTTATACATCACAATTATGTATGCAGTTCGTATGTTTGGGATTTCAATGGTTATGATGCCAACAACAACATCAGGGATGAATGCATTACCAGCTAACTTGATGGGTCATGGAACGGCTGTTAATAATACAGCTCGTCAAATCGCAAGTTCAATCGTAACAGCGGTTATGATTTCCGTTCTAACAAATGTAACAACAGCTGCATTACCAGCTAAATCAATGCTTAAATCGGCACCATTAGATTACAAAACAAAAGCTATTGATGCGACATTAAGTGGTTATCATGCTGCCTTTATCATCGCAGTCGTTTTCTGTGTGGTTGGGCTCGGATTTTCATTCTTCTTAAAATCAAAACAACAAGTTTTAAAAAATGGAGGTAATAAATAATGATTATTTTATTATTAATTCTTTCAATTATTTTATTCTTCCTTACGTGGAACCTCATCCGTAATAATGTACTGAGCTACATTTTAGGTGGCATTTTTGCACTTTGTATTATTCTTACAGGTGGCTTAATTGTTGCTAACTACAGTGCACATTATGGAATGGAAAAAGTAACGACAACTAAGACAGAACAATTAGCTTCTAGTTCTAAAGAGATGGACATGTTACTATATCAGCCTATCGGTACAGATGGATCTGAAAAAGTCGTTATTTATAAAAATACGGCATCACAAAAGAAAACAAAGGCAACTAAGACAGACGATACAACTAGCAAGATTGTTGAAAATGCTAAGAGTAACAAATTAGTTACTAAAGAAACCCGTTGGACTTATAAAGGTAATGGGTATCGATTAATGTTTGGTATCGCTAATAACGATAAAACTTTAGTAAAACGTACGCATACATTCTACGTTAAAAAGAGTTGGACAACATTAACGGTTAAGCAAGCTAAGGCCATGCCTAAAATTGCTAAAGTAGAAGCAGCTAAAATGAATACAAAGGCAGGAAAAGCTAAACTTGCTGCGGATGGTGCTACTTTTGTTAAAGCAGCTGTCACAAATGCTATGATGAAAGATGCATCAATCTCGAAAGCTGATCAAGCTAAGATTGCAGAACAAGCAACAACAATTTTCAAGGCACAAACAAAAGCAAAAGTAATGCAAAACGTATTAAAAGAAGTTAAAGAAATTAAATAAACCGTTATTTATTTAGTAACCACACTAGTTTATCCAACTAATGTGGTTATTTTTTTAAATTAAAACGTGAATTATAAAATAAACAATGCTATAATACGTTAATGGCATAAACGATAAAGGAGTTTCTTTGAATGAAAAAGAAAATTATAATTTGGATTGTCAGTATTTTAGTGTTATTAGCGGTTGCAATTACAGGGGGTAGTTTCTATCTCTATCACTATGCCATTCAAAATACAGAAAAAACATTAACGGGAACATCAAAAGGAACACCAAAGCGAACAATTGAAGCAAAAAAATGGTTGGCCAGTACTAAAAAAGAAAACTGGACAGAAACATCAGCAGGTGAAAATTTAAAATTAGTTGCTGACTATGTACCGGCGGCAACTAAATCTTTAAAAACAGTTGTTGTGGCACATGGTTACATGGAAAATAAAGAAAGTATGGCTTCATATATAAAATTATTTCATGATAATGGCTATAACGTTTTAGCGCCAGATGATCGAGGCCAAGGTAAAAGTCAGGGCGATTATATTGGTTTCGGATGGAAAGATCGCTTAGATTACATTAAATGGACCAAAAAATTAATTGCCGAAAAGGGAACAGATCAAAAGATTGGCTTGTTTGGAGTTAGCATGGGTGGTGCTACTGTCATGATGATGAGTGGTGAAAAGTTACCAACTCAAGTTAAAGCAATTGTTGAAGATTGTGGTTATACAAATGTTGAAGATTTGTTAGCTTATCAATTGAAACTCCAATTCAATTTACCAAAAGAACCATTAATAACAACTTCTAGTTGGGTAACTCAGTTACGTGCGGGCTACTCTTTTGCAGAAGCTGACTCTGTTAAACAATTAAAGAAAAATAAATTACCAACATTATTCATTCATGGCGACAAGGATGATTTCGTTCCTAGCGCAATGGTTTATGACAACTACAAAGCCTCAGCAGGTACGAAGGAATTGTGGATTGTGAAGGGCGCAGGTCACGGAAAAGCGTTCAGTAAGGATCCAGAATTATATACTAAAAAAGTCGTTAAGTTTATGAATGATAATTTAGATTAATAATAAAATCATTTATTTTTTAAATAACATCAAAAAGTGTGGGGGTACCCTCTATTTTTGATGTTTTTTTTTGTCTGTATCATGCTATCATATTAGTTATTATAGATGAACTTTGGGGAAAATAGGTGGGGGCCAACATGAAAATTAATAATAAATTAAAATTAACACTACTAACTTTTGGGTTATTCTTTTTAGTTAATGTAACAAGTATCAAGGCAGATGCGGATTATGATTCTGCAAAAGCATCAGCACCTCGAGCAATTTTAATGACAAATTTATTCCAGACGGGTACTGGTGCTGGAGTAGTAGCAACTAGTGGTATGGTCGAATTAACCGATACCAATAAAGATCCTAATTCGACTAATCTGGCTGCTAAAACGATGGTTAAAATTACGGATGCTAAGAATCAAAAAGCAGCAATTTGGTCAACAGACGAAAATTCATTTGATATTAATACAAGTAGTAAAGCTTCTATGTGGATTTATTTTGGTAGCAAAACGAATACTGCTGGGGATGGGATGGCACTTGTTTTTCAAAATGATGCAAAAGGAAATGCTGCTATTGCAACTAAAGCAGGTGAAACGTTAGGTGTTTGGGGAGACGATTCAGTGGGTACGGGATCCCCCAATAATACTGCTAGAGGCGCTATTCAAAATAGTTGGGCGCTAGAATTTGATACTCATTTGAATAATGGTAATAGTTCAGGAAACGGATTTGATTTAGATCCTAGTTTAGCACCTAACCATATTGGTAGTGGGTATCCAGCTGTTGAGGCAACATACACGGATAATCATACAATCTCTTCTTCAGTTAAACTAAATCATTTAGGCCTTATTAATTATAATGGGTTCTTATCAAATCGGGCATGGCATCATGTGACAATTGATTATAAATCAGTGAGTGCGAGTGCTGGGTCAATGACATATACGATTGATGATAAAAAACCAATTTCAGGAACAGAAGACTTGGATCCTACTGAAGATACAAGTCAGACAGGGCAGACGGCAAGTGTTCCAATTGATAAATCGAAATTTAATTCTACAACGGGTAAAATCCGTTGGGGATTTACAGGGTCAACGGGTGACTCTTTTGAAAATAACTTAGTTATGTTTGAAACTGTACCAGGTCTTGTTAATGCGACTGCGGTACAAACTATGACGGATATTACACAAAATAACAAGGATGTCTCGGCTAATGGAGAAGTAAAAGCTGGAGATAAAGTAAAATTCAACACTACCGTAACTTACGATAGTGGAAAACAATCGTGGACAGGCATAGGTGGATATTTAAAATACCCGGCTAATAATATAAAATGGACTGGGTATGAAATACCTAACGATTTTGGTACAGGAAAATTTCCTAGTAATATCTATGGAAGTGACCCTGCTGGGTTATCCGGCGCGCAAATACCTGAATTATCTACACCTGGACAAAGTTCACATATTTCATTTATCGGTGAAGTAATGCCAGTTGAAGTGGATACACCAGTGACTGTTTCAGCAGGTCAATTCATCGGAAGCAATGCAATGATTGATTCTAATCCTATTAGCTATACGATTAAAGCATCACCAAAAACAGCCTTAACGATTGATGGCCTTAAAGATATTGATATTAATTATGGAACGGATGCGACGATTAGTGGAACGGTAAAATCTAGTTTAGGTGGAACTTTTGCTAAAGGAACAACGGCCAGTGTGACACTTAATGAGGATACAACACCTATTAAGGGTGATGTCGCAACGGATGGTACATTTAACGTAACGATTCCAAAGGACAAACTAACCACTGGCGAATATTCTTATAATGTTCAAGTAACAGATCCAGATGGTAATACGACGCAAAAATATACACAAAAAATTAATATTAAACCCGTTTTAACTTTAAATGATAATAAAGGAACCGTTGTAGCGCCATATACATTGATTTTCCAAGTAGCTGATAATAGTGCAGCGTTAACAACGTACTATAAAGAAGGAAGTACTGGAACACCTGTTGAATTAGAAAAATATACAAATACTAAACCAGGTTCGACACAAGATCATAGTGTAGCACTAGATACAACTAAGTTTGCCATTGGAACGCACGAGTTAACTATTTATTCGGTTGATTCTGAAGGAAACATTTCTAATAACCAAACAATCTCTGTTGTCGTAGGATTGTTGAGTATTTCATCAGATGATTCAATTAATTTTAATAATAAAATACCAGCGAAAAGAAGTATTTTAAACCGTGCTTCAAGCTATATGCTTAAGTTAGAAACGTCAGCAGCTAAAAACTGGACATTGTCTGTGACTGCAGGACCACTAACTGCAGCAAGTGATAAAAGTACTTTAAAGCATTCAACTATTGGGTTTCGTAATTCAAATCAGGAAAACACGTTACCGCTTTCTCCAACGTATGGTACAATAGTGTCTACAGGAGTAGGTCAAGCAACTACGGTTGAAAAAAGTTGGTCAGCAGATTCTGGAATTGTATTGGATGTTGAACCAAGTGAAATTAAAGTAGCTGAAACCTATAGTTCTGAATTAGATTGGACGCTAACGAATGTACCAAATAATTAATAATAAACTTAATTGTCGGTTAAATTCAAATGTCCGGGGGGAGATAGGATTATGACAATATTACGGCTGAAAGCTGTACTTTTTACAGGTGTGTTAGTGACATTAGGGCTTAGCTCTACAGGTGTTAATGCTGATGATTATTCTAACGCAGTGGCATCGGCACCAGACGCATTAGTATCAAATGGACTTTTGACACCTGGAACAACAGGAACACAAAATAATGCAAAAATTGTAACATTCGATGCTAGTGGTAATGTTGTTTCTGAAACAGCAGATAACGCAGATAAATCAATTATAAAAATTACGGATGCAACTAACCAAGTGGGATCTGCCTGGTCTACAGCAAACAATAAATTTAATCTTAATAAAAATAATAAAATGTCAATGTGGATGTATTTCGGTAATCAGGGTGCTAATTCTGGTGATGGGATGGCTTTTGTTTTACAAAATGATAGCCGTGGTCTCAGTGCTATTTCTGGTGGAGGCGAATCATTAGGTGTTTGGGGTGTTGATAAAGGTGGATCAGAATCTACCGTTGCAGGAACAGCTATTAAAAATTCATGGGCGTTAGAATTTGATACACATAAAAATAGTGAGGCAAGCAAGGGTAACGGATTTGATAATTTAAACACTATCCAAGACAATCATCTGGCAAGCAATTATCCTAATCAAAGGGCTACTTATGAACAAAATGGTTTTTTAAGTAAGTATAATAAATTAACTCATGATGGACTACTTGCTGTCGCTGACTTATCTAATGGAAGATGGTGGCATGTGTCAATTGATTATAAATCAACGTCTACAACTGCCGGCTCAATGACCTATACTATTGGAGATAAAGTCCCCGGTACGGGTGATGTATTAGGTGGTGGTCTTGCAAAGACAGTTCCAATTGATAAAAGTAAATTTGCGAGCACTGATGGTCAAGTGACTTGGGGATTTACGGGCGCAACAGGCGGTAACTGGGAAACAAATTTAGTGATGTTTGAAGAAATATCTGATTTAGTTTCTGTTACGGCGACGCAAAAAGTGACAGATACTACCCAGAACAATAAGGACATTACCGCATCAGGAATTGCTAACAGCGGGGATAAACTTAATCTTCAAACAACTTTGAAATACAATGATGGAAAGCAAGATTGGAAAAAAATCGTTGCTTCGTTAAAAACGCCTAATGCTGTGACGTTAGACAAAGAAGGTATCATTAAATACGCCGATGGAACAACGCAAACATTTGATACAACAACTAAAGATGGTGTCATTACATCAAGTCTAAATAAAAACTTATCAAAAAGTAATGATACAGCAACGATCAGTATGAATGGGACAGCTAAAATTGTTGCTACAGATACCAAAGTAACAAGTCCAATTAGTACATTTAATGGTCAAAATACGATAGTAAGATCTCAGCTAGCTACGTTTACCATTAAGGCATTAAAGCAGAAGATGACACTTTCAGGATTGCTTGATAAAACAATTGATAGTGGTCAGTCGATTAAAGTTACGAGTAACGTTAAAACAGATACACTAATGGAAAATGATAACGTTACGATAACAACGATGCTGAATGGTAAAGCCTTTAGTGATAAATCAATGCTATTCAATAAGTTGGGTAGCATTGACTACGCTGAAGTGCTGCCTGCAGATAAGTTAAACGTTGGAAAAAATACTTATACGGTAAGTGTTGAAGATCAATATGGTAATTCAGTAACGGGTCAAGAAATTATCACTGTTAATGATCCAGGTGTTTTAGAAATAGCATCGGTAACGGGTGCATTAAATTTTGGACAAAGTGATATTCCAATACCCAACGAAGAAACAACCTATAGCCCTGTAGAAGAATTAAGTATACAGGTAGTTGCATCGGTACCAGGTACATGGAATTTAAAGCTGACTGGAACTGATGTTGTTGGAGCCAGCGGCACTGTGCTAAAAGATGCATTAATTTACAAAGAAAAAGCGACAGATATTGGGACACCTTTAAAAGACCATTCGATAGATATTGCGGGTGGGAACTCATCTCCTAACCAGATAACTAAAACGTGGGCAAAAGATACGGGAATTCTATTGCGTGTTAAACCTAGCGAGGTTAGAAGTGAAGAATATGATGCTTCAGTGCAATGGAATTTGAGTAATGTACCAACTAAATAAGTAGTATTAGTGAAAAAGGATAACAAAAGTTATCCTTTTTTTATTTATGTTTTGCAATTATTGCCATCTAGGATATTATGGACTATGTAGAGAGAATACGGAGGATAGATAACTAATGAAAATGACCGTTGAACAATTCATGTCCGCTATTGAGTTAGAGGCGTACACAAAGATTTTTTATACTGCCACACCAGAAGATGTCCAAGCGATTGGTGTACCAGAATTATTCGCTAAGTGTTATGCTGATTTAGAAAACAATGTACGGGATGGTAAGCTTGTAGAAGTTCAATTGATGATTGAATATCCTGAAGGTACCGCAATTTTTACACTTGAAGCAAATATCCTTAATTTACCATACAAATATTATAAAAAGTTACCCAGCTTCTTTAATGAAGTAACAGATGAAGCAGAAGTTAATGTCTATCTGATTGTTGAGTCACCAATTCTGAACGCATCTAAATTAAGAATCGATGAAATTACATCTGTGACTAATTATTTAGAAAACCCCAGTGATCATAATATGACAAGCACAACTATGATTGCTGAAAAGATAGCTTTCCTTGAAAATCCACCTATTATTGAAGAAAAAGAACCAGTTGTCGTTGAAAAGAAAAAGAAAGCTCCAGCTAAGAAAAAACCAGCTGTTAAAAAGAAACCAGCAGTTAAAAAGACGACGGCTACAAAAAAAGCGACAACAAAGAAAAAAACGACAACTGTAAAGGCGGCAGCCAAGAAAAAGCCCGTGGCCAAAAAGGTACCCGCTAAAAAGAAACCGGCTGTAAAGAAAGTAACTACTAAGAAAAAAGCACCAGCCAAGAAAACTAAATAAAAAAACGCCGATATTATCGGCGTTTTTTTGTCTAATTATTTAATGAAGAAATAGTAAACGAGTAGCAAGGCACCTAAAATAATACGGTACCAACCAAATGGTTTGAAATCTTTCGACTTGATGTAACCCATCAAGAATTTGATTGCAACAATTGAAACTAAGAATGCGACTACACAACCAAGTAATAAGACGGCTGTTTGATCACCGGTAAAGCTATAACCATTATGGAAGTATTTAACTAATTTGAGTAGACTGGCACCGAACATAACTGGAATTGATAAGAAAAATGAAAATTCAGCAGCAATGAATCGAGAAGTCCCTAATAAAATGGCACCTAAAATAGTTGCACCAGAACGTGATGTTCCGGGAATTAAAGCAAGAACTTGGAAAACACCGATTAGTAACGCTGTTTTGTAAGTAACTTGATTGAATGATGTAATAGAAGGAACAGCATCGGCTTTTTTGTTTTCAATAATAATGAATAAAACACCATAAATAATTAACATTAAGGCAACAACTGGGAAATTATATAATTTCGCATTTAACCAGTCATCAGCAACTAACCCAATCACAGCAGCTGGAAGTACAGCTACAATGACTTTACTCCATAGAGACCACGTATCTCTTTTTTCTAATTGCGATTTTTTTGGAGAAAAAGGATTTAATTTATGGAAATACAACACACAAACTGCTAGGATAGCGCCCAGTTGGATAACAACGAAGAACATTTCCATGAAAGCAGCATTTTCTTTTAGTTGTAAAAATTCGTCAACTAAAATCATATGTCCCGTTGAACTAATAGGAAGCCATTCTGTAATTCCTTCGACAACTCCCAAAATAATAACTTTTAACATAACAATAATATTCATACAAATAGATTCCTTCCAAAATTTTATTTAACTGCTCTAGTATACCTAATATGAAAATTAAAAACCATAAAATTAAATAAACCTTATGCTTTTAGGCATAAGGTTTATTTGTGAATATAAGATTTTAGTTAAGATTAATTTTATAGGGCTTTTTTGTTACCGCGACGTGCAATTGCAGGGAGGATTAAACCTAATGCAACTAAGACAAGTGGTGTGACAATATTAAGTGTTAATTGGAACAAGTAGTTAGAAGGGCTATCTGAGTAGTTTAATTTAGGAACAACTCCTAGGATACAAGCGAATGCAGTGAATAAGAAACACCAAGCACCAACAATGTAACCAACGACAGGATTCTTAACAAACTTGTAACCGGCTTTGAAATTCTTCAATTGTTTGTTTAATAGCATGTAAGCGAAGAATACCCAGAGATAACGCATAGGCATGACAACCGCATTTAGGTTCAATAACCATTTGTATAATGCGTTCATGTTACCAATCCCGATTGCAGGAATGATAATTAAAATACTAACTAAAACACCAGTCATGGCATAACCATTAACGGGAGTTCCTTTTTTATTAAGTTTTGACAAGCTTTTAGGAATGAAGTTTGGATCAGCATCACCTAAAAGAATTTTTAATGGTGCATCAATTGAGAAAGCAAGCGCTGAAATTTGAGCCATCGCATTGGCAATTGCGTATAGAATCATGAATAAATTACCTACGTGATAGAAACTACCAAGACGTAAGAAACCTTCGTAAGGACCATTTGTGATTAAATCATCAGGGATGTTAGTTCCGTTAAATAAGAATCCCATAGCGAACGAACCTAAAATAGCACAGATGGCAACCATTGCGGCCAATGCTAACATTCCTTTTGGAAATTCTTTAGCTGAGTTTTTTGTTTTATTAACATAGGGAGAAATCTTTTCAGCACCACCAACAGCGAAAACTAACATTGAAATCGTTGTGAAGTAGGCGAAGTTAAAGTTAGGTAGATATGATTTAATGGCACCCATATCAGGTGTTTGAATTTTAGCATGCGTCATGAATGGCGCTGAAACTGCCAACAAGATGAATAATAATGACATAACGAACATTGCTGTTCCGGCAACACTACCAATTCGACTTAAAGTAGCAAGTCCCTTTGAGGCAATCCATAAGAAGAAAATGAAAATGACTAAGCCCATAAGTGAAACGGTCATAGCAGAAGTTTCATTAACGAAATTTCCGTTACCTTTGAATAACCAACTAAAGGCAATTAAAATACCTTGTGGTTTTTGTGCTAGGTAAGGAATATGTACGACCCAATAAGTCCAAGCTGCATAGTAGGCAAGTCTCTTGGTTGAAGTTTCTTTCACCCATGAAGACACACCACCGCTGGCATCTTTAAATGTTGAGCCTAATTGACCAACAATTAAAGTATAAGGAACAAAGTAAAAAATCATGATTAAAATCCAAGATGTAATAACAGTGAGTCCTTGGTTAGCAAAGTTGTTAAAGACATTTGCAAGTCCCCAAACGGAAACGAATGCAATTAAAGCAACGTTATACCAACGTAATGTTTTTTCTGATTCTAGCAAAATAATAGCCTCCATATGGATAAAATATTTTATGATACTGGTGCAGTGATAGCTATGGTTAAGTATAAAGAAAAATGAAATAAAGTACAATCAAATTTTGTGATACATACTATAAGAAGTAAATATAATTATGATTAAAATGTCAAAAAAACACATCTAGGTCGCAAATGTTGAATGTTGTCTACCGAATATAGATGATATTATAACGGTAATTGGTTAACGACATAAACTAAAAAGAGAATCCTGGGGGATTATTATGAAACCAAAAAATAGAATTGTGATAGGTAGTTTGTGTGCGATGATGTTGTTCGGGGGAACAGCGTTGAATGAAACTATATCAGCAAGTGAACAAGAAGAAGCAACTAGTTCAAGTATTGCGACTATAAAAGAGCAAACTTTAGAAAATGTATTAAGTGAATCAACAGAATCAAATAAGGCAGATTCTAGTAGCTCAAGTAGTAGTGTATCTGATGAAAAAATAGATTCAGAAGTTGATACGACAAATGCAACAAGTTCAGAATCAGCGTCGTCTACACTATCTAGTGAAAAACTAGATAGTCAAAAAGACGAAAAGAAACAAGTAGAACAGGCTAAAAAACAAAGTAGCACAACACGTACGTTATTTGATGATTATAAAAATGCAGAGATTGTAGGGATGTTTCTGGGTGGAAGTAAAAAAACGATTAGCATTGACGATGTACTTAGCAAAGAATCAACAATAATGCCTGCAGATGCAGCGTTAGCTGACCTATTTTATAGTCAGGATGATGCGGGTAATGGAAATAGCGTTGATGGCTCAGGAACACCAGAAGGATCACCTGGGTACTATCCTGCCGTATCTTTAGATAACTACGTATTCAATGTGCAAGTAACCAAACCAGATAGTACGGCAACAATTTACGCACCTTTTCATCCAACATCGTATGATCCAATAGAAACACTCATGCAAGCACCAGTTACAATTAAAAATTCTGATCTAGCAATTGGGGAAAATAAAGTTGAGCTTACAGCTACAAGAGTAATAGGTGGGGGAACTAGTTTTCCAACTAAGGGAACTATCATTGTAACCATACCAAATCCTAAGATTAAAGTAGATGCAATTGCAGGCGATAAATTAGACAGTACGACTAATACGGATATCCCAGTAGTTGATGTCGCAAGTACTGAGTACCCAGTGAGCTACACGGTGAATAGTGATCATGCAACGACCTTAACAACTCAAATTACAGATTCTTATGGTGATGTAGCACACACCAGTCAATATAAGGAGGAGTACGATAATAGTAAAACGCTAGGTAAAGATCATACTAATACGATTAAGATGACCGACTTGACGGTTAAACAACATACAATAACCGTCACAACAACGGATGATCAAGGTAATGCGACTGTTAAAAAATTCATCCTTAATGTTAAAAAACCAACTAAAACGTTAAAAATTAATAGCATTAATAATTTAAATTATGGAGATAAAATTAAAATACCAAATGAAAAAACCAATTTAACACCATTAATTGGTCTTAATGTGGACCTTTCAGCTGTGGATGCCGGTAACTGGGTGTTGACTGTAAAATCAACAGGATTAACTGATGATCCAGATGCTTTGGTCTTTAAAAGTGATGCCAATGCTACAGAGCAAATCATTAATGATGCTGGCATAACCGTTTTATCAGGTAATGGTGTAAATGATACAGGAAAGGAGTTTAACGATGATGGAACCGGTATTTTGTTAAAGGCAGATCCATCAAAGCTTAGAGCAACTGCCTATAAAGCAGACTTGAATTGGACATTATCAAGTGTCCCAGTAAAATAACGTCAAAAAATGACACCTAACACGTAAATGTTGGTCGTTTTAAATGAAATAATTTTGGTATTATAATTTTATAGAAAAGAATAACTAAATAAGAATTAAGTAATTATGACTGTCAAAAGAAAACACTTAACCATGAAATATTGACCGTTTTTAGGTCAAATATCGACTATAGTGAGTGTATACGAAAAATGGGGGAAACAATGATGAAAAAAACTTTATTAACAACAGTAATGATTAGTGGTGTGGTATTAGGTTTCGGAACAATAAGTAAGGTATCTGCAGCAGATACTGCTACATCAAAAGATACAACGGCAAGTGCCACGTTTACAGCTGGCGGAATAGATCCAACAGATCCTAATAGTGCATCATTGTCAATTACAAATGTCACAAGTAAAGTTGATTTTGGTAAAGAAGCAATTTCTGCAGCGAATACTACATTAAATTCAAATAGTGGTATTAATGTAAGTGTTAGTGATCTTCGTGGAACATTTGTTGGTTGGAGCGTTAAGGTTAGTGGTACACCATTTATGAGTGTTGTAGATACTGTTGCTGATCCTACAGCTAAATCTGTAGAACTAGAAGGTGCTACATTGTCACTCCCTGATGGTACTGCATCGAATAATATTGGTGACGTACCTGAGGTAACAGCAACAGCTACAGGCAACGTCTTAGATGGTGGTGCAACAATTAGTGCACCTGTTGACAAAGGTGCAGGGGAAACTACAACAAGTTATGCACAAAAGGGTATTAACTTAGGGGTTGTTGGTGGTACAGCACATGCTGCTGCATACTCAACAACATTAACTTGGACATTGACTGACGCTCCTGCTTAATTAGGTTAGAGTCGGGTGAAATATTAAAAAAATTTGGGGGAAATATATTATGAAAAAAAGTTTAACAAGTTCATTATTAGCAACAACAATTTTAGGTGCAGGTTTAGCAGTATCAAGTAACGTAAATGCTGCAGATACTGTCTTACCAGATAGTGCAACAACTGACGGTTCAGTAACATTTACACCAGGTACAGATCCAACAGACCCAGTTGACCCAACAGACCCAGTTGACCCAACAGATCCTGGTGATGGTGGTGGCGGTGAAACAGGACATGCTGGTCCTTTAGCAATTGTATATGCAACAAAGGCTGTAACATTTGGGATTCCAAAAGATGATGGAACTGGTTCTGTTAGCACTACTGTACCTGTTTCAGCAAGTAAACAAGACCTTAAAGGTAGTAACTTTATTTCTCTTCAAGTTGCCGATACTCGAGGAACAGATGCTGGTTGGACATTATCAGTTAAAGCAGATCAATTCAAAAGTACAAAGTCTGGCGAATTAGCTGGAGCTGTCTTAGCTTTAGGTAAAGGTGATAATACCTTAATTGGTACCGGTGCTACACCAACACCTGCATCAGCTGCTGCAGTTGCAGCGGTTACTGATGGTGGAACTGTCTTATCAGCTAAAACAGGCGAAGGTGCTGGTTTAAATGCAGATAAGATTCGTGCAGACAACATGACTTTGACAATTCCTGCAGGTTCAGCTAAAGCTGATACTTATGCAACAACGTTAAACTGGAGTCTTTCAGACGTACCAGCTGTTTAAATTAAATAACAAATTCGGGGGAAATAAATTATGAAAAACGTATTAACAAGTGCATTATTATCAGCAACAATCTTAGGTGCAGGCTTAGCAGTATCAGGTAGCGTAAACGCTGCTGATATGACACCTGCAACAACAACAACTGGTGTTCAATTTAAAGCTGGCGATGAAGGACAAGTTATCCCTCCAGTTGACCCAACAGATCCAACAAAACCAACAGAACCTGGGGATAACGGTAATACTGGTAACAGTGGTAATCTTGCTATTATCTATGCTACTAAAGCAATTAGTTTTGGTACTGAAAATGAAATTACGGCAAATACGGTTAACTTAACGTCTGATACAGATGTTGCAGTTGAAGTTGGTGATGTTCGTGGAACAAATGCTGGTTGGACTTTATCAGTAAGTTCTAAGCAATTAGCTAACGCTGATGAATCAGAAAAACTTGGCGGCGCTGCAATTAGTTTAGGCGCAGGTGCTGTTTCAGTTGGTAATGGTTCTACAGCTAACCATGCAGTGTCATCAGCAATTGCTGATACAACAACTTCTGGGGTTGTTCTTGGTGCTACAGCAGACGCTGGTGCAGGTATTAACGTTGATAACATTAAAAAAGAAAATGTTAAATTAACAATTCCAGCTGGCGTTGCTAAAGCAGATATCGCGTATGCTTCAACGTTAACATGGACTTTATCAGATACACCAGCTGTTTAATTATTTACAATAAAAAAGATAGAATTATGGGGGATTAGATTATGAAAAAAGGTTTAACAAGTGCATTATTAGCAGCAACAATTTTAGGTGCAGGTTTAGCAGTTTCAAGTCATGTAAATGCAGCAACACTTGCTCAAGGTGCATCAACTGATGCTAGTGTTTCGTTTAAGGCTGGCGATGAAGGACAAGTAATCCCTCCAGTTAACCCAACAAACCCAACAGACCCAACAGATCCTGGTGATGGTGGTGGAACTGGTAATAGTGGTAACCTTGCTATTGTCTACGCTACAAAAACAGTAGACTTTGGTTCAGATATTGAAATTCCTACAAAAGCATTGACTGTTAAATCAGCAAAAGATCTTGCTATTGAAGTTGGGGATGTTCGTGGAACAAATGCTGGTTGGGCACTTTCTGTTCAAGCTGACCAATTTAAGAGTGGTAGTGATGAATTAACTGGTGCTGTTCTTTCAACAGGCAAAGGTAAAGTAGTTGTTGCTGAAGCAACAACTGGAACAACTACAGCTGTTTCAAATGCTGTTACAGATTTAACAACAGCTGGCGTTGCTTTAAATGCTGTTAAAGATACTGGTAGTGGTGTTACTGTTGATACACTTGCAGCTGGAGACATTTCATTAACTGTCCCTGCTGGTGTTGCTAAAGCAGAAGCTTACTCAACAAAAATGAACTGGACACTTTCTGACGTACCTGCTTAAATAAGTTGTTTAAAAAGCATTATATGGTGGCAATCACTATATAATGCTTTTTAACAAGAATCTTTAAAGTATTCCTTGGGGGAGGTTAGTCTCATGAAGAAAAAGATTATGATTATAGCAATGTTACTTTTGGGAGTTGTCATGCTGAATACTAATCAAATGGTTAGTGCGGCAACAACCGAAGCCGGTTCTACGAATGTGACTATCGGTTTTAAAGAGAATACCAAAGTGACACAACCAACTAGTGTACCTGAAAGAAAAACGACTGTTAATCCTGAAAAAGACATAAAAGGCTCAGTATCATCTGTAGGTGGTATTTTACCACAGACAAATGAAGAAAAATCTGTGATGGTTGTCTTAGTAGGATTCGTTCTAATATTAGGAGCACTACTATTATTCTTTATTAAAAAGGATAAAAAAGAAAATAAAGGTTAAAGAAAAGATAAATCAGAATAATCTGATTTATCTTTTTTATTATCTTCTAACTAAAAAAGGTCTTAAGTATTTGTGAATAAATATGTTAAAATTTATAAATAGCGTTTTAAGTAAACATTTAGGAGTGAATTATTTTGGATAATCAAGTTGTTGAAGGACAAACCATTTCATTTGATGATATTAGATATGGATTAACTTACCATAATTGTACGATTGAGGCTTCTTTTGAGACAGTACGAGTTGATTCAGTCACTTTTGATCATTGTACCTTTGAACAAACTGACTTTGTGCGTAGCGAATGGTTAGATACTGTAATTGATCATTGTGAGTTTTTGAACGCAGAATTTAATGAAAGTTATTTTTTTAGAACTGAAATTAAAAGCTGTCGGATGATGGGGTGTGACTTTTCTAATCGTACTGTTTTTAAAGAAACGACATTTAGAGATTGTCAGTTAAGCTATTCTAATTTTAGTGTCGCTAATTTCCAAGAAGTTGAATTTAGACGTTGTGATTTAAAAGAAACCAGTTTTCAAGCGGTTGAAATCAAGAAGAAATTAACATTCCCTGAAAGTAATATTGAAGGTTGCGATTTTATTGAGACCAACATGAAGTCTGTGGATTTCTCTGAGAGTGAATTTGAAACAGTTATACTGGATCCTAAGCTGGTTCGTGGATTAACGATTAATGCTTACCAGGCAACAATTTTAGTTGCTTTATTAGGTATTAAATTGAAGTGAGCTTACAATATTGTAAGCTTACTTTTTTATTTAATGATACATTATAGCTGACGAATACTGGTATACCAATTGGCATACAGGATTAAATAACTATTACCTGAAAAGGACCCTAAAACCATCAAATAATGAGCGTTTATAAGAAATTTATGGATAATATTAATTCTATTTAAGCGTATACTATAAGTAATAAAGATAGAGAATGGGGTGCGGGTTATGGGGATTAATCATAAAAAAATAAATTTATTAGTGTTTGTTTTAGCGGCGACTTTCTTAGCTACTTTTTCAAGTGTGTCGGCAGAAACAGATTATAATTATGCAATACAGACCGCGCCAAGTGGGATCACTTTGAATGGTATATTTCAACGCGGAACTGGGGCTGGTGTATCTGAAGTTAGTAAAACAGTTAATTTAACGTCTGGAAATGTCATAACAACGGATGCAAATGCTGCTACAAAATCGGTCGTAACAATTACTGATAATAAAGATCAAAAGGCAGCTGTTTGGTCAACTGATGGTAATACATTCGATTTGAACAAAGATTCAACAGCGTCAATGTGGGTATATCTTGGTAATGGAGGCGCTGCAGCCGGAGATGGTATGGCATTAGTATTACAAAATGATGCTAAAGGAAATGCAGCTATTTCAACTGGTAGTGGTGAAACATTAGGTGTTTGGGCTAATGATATACTACCTGAGGGTATTTTTGGAACAACATCAGGTTATAGTGATGTTTCGAAACTAGTTAAAACAGGGATACAAAACAGTTGGGCGTTAGAGTTCGATACCTTTAATAATGGGGGTCAAACTTCCGGGAATAGCTTTGATTATACTGCTGTCACAGGTAATCACATAGCTAGTGGTTATCCTGCAGATACTAATAGTTATACACGGGATAGTAAAGACTCGGGTTTTTTTCCAATACACACCGCCTATTTTTACTATCAAAATCACCTTGGGTTAATTGATTACGGAGCAAATCTATCTAACGCGTTATGGCATCATTTGACGTTGAAATATTCTGCTGGAACGAGTACAACAGGCTCTATGACTTACACAATTGATGATAAAAATCCAAAAACAAATGTTATGACAACAGGTAAGAGCGCGACTGTGTCAATTGATAAGGCTAAATTCAATTCGAATGGCGCAGTTCGTTGGGGATTTACTGGATCAACGGGTGGTAGTTATGAAACTAACTTGATAATGTTTGAAAAAGTTCCAGGTTTAGTTGATGCAACTGCAACTCAGACAGTAACAGATACAACTCAAAAAAATAAAGATGTTACTAATGATGGTCTAGTACACTCTGGAGATTCATTAGATTTTGTAACAAATTTAAAATATTTAGGTGGTAAACAAGATTGGAAAACAATTAGTGCTGGCTTGAAGGTTCCCAATAATGTGACGTTAAAAACGGGAACAATTACTTATTCAGGGGCAGCAACGGACTCAGAAACCATTGATTTAACAAAGATGTCAAATGGGGCAATTGTTAAGGTCCTTAAGAATGATTTATCAACAGCTAAGTATTCAAGTGCAAAAGTAACACTTACAGGAACTGCTGACAAAGTTGCAGCCGATACAGTTGTTAATAGTCCAGTAAGTGAATTTTCTGGATCTAATGCGGTTATCCAATCAAATGCAGCCAAATTCACAATTGGAGGCACACGAACATTAACGATATCAGGAATTAATGACATCAAGGTTAATCAAAATGAAGCAGCAACTATTGCCGGAACAGTAGTTTCAAGTCTTGGGGGAACTTTCCCAGCAGGAACGACAACTGCAGCAATTAAAGTCAATGGTAGTTACTCAGTATCAGCTAACGTCGGAACAGACGGTAAATTTAGTGTTAGCGTTCCAAGTAGTCAATTAAAGGTTGGTAAAAACCCATATACTGTGATGGCAACTGATCAATATGGGAACCAAACAACGTCATATACGGCTGATATTATTGTGAACTCTAATAAACCAACGTTTACTTTAGATGATAGTGGTACAACAGTGAATGCGCCTTATTCTTTGAGTTACCATGAGTCTGATGATAGTGCAACCATTAAAACGTACTATCAAGAAGGGTCAAATGCACCTGTTTTAATGGAAACATATGATAACGTAAAAGCTGGTCAGGACCATTCTGGAACTTACAAATTACCAGATAACTTAGCAATTGGTAGTCATGTTTTAACTGTTTATGCTGTCGATACAGACGGTAATAAATCTGACGTGAAAACTATTACTGTCGTTGTTTCAGGTAAAATGGGACTAACAACTAACGGTAGTTTAAATTTTGGGACAACTAAAATTCCAGGAAAAACGACAATATTACCTCGTCAAACTGATTTTTCTGTAGCATTAGAAACATCATTACCTGGGACTTGGCAGTTGTCAGTTTCAGCAAGTGATCTTACTTCAGATAGTAATACAATTAAAGATGCGATTGTGTATCGAGCAACAGCCGGAGATAAGGCTCAAGTTTTAGGTTCGGCAAGTCTTGAAATTTTGTCAGGAACATCAACGACAAAAACGACAACCGTACCATGGGACAAAGATGCGGGTGTTTTGGTTAAAGCAGATCCAAGTGAAATCCATCGCGGTTCATATACAGCCCAGGTAAAATGGGTATTAAGTAACACACCACCTGCATAAAAAATAAAGGAGAGACACTAAACTTTTTAGTGTCTCTCCTTTATTTTTAAATTTCTTTCGTTAAAGCAATGATTTTATTCACGGTATCATCTAAAAATTGAATTGTTTGATTGAGAGGTTCATCCGTAGTGATATCAACGCCTGCAACTTTAGCTGCTTCAATTGGGGCTAATTCGCCACCTAATTTTAAGAAGGCAAGCCAAGCTTCTGTCGTATTTTCTGGATCTTTCAATAAGTTCAAGTGTGCTTGTGTTGAAATGGCAAGACCTGCTGAATATGTGTATGAATAGAGGCCCATGTAATAGTGTGATTGGCGCATCCAAGTTAGTTCAGCACCGTCATTTATTTCAACATCTGGTCCCCAGAATGCTTCAAGGACATGACGTTTAATTTCACTTAATTGATCACCATCAAATCCTTGTCCAGCGTCAATGAGTTGATAAACTTCACGTTGGTAAGCTGCTTCAAGTAAATGGGTCACAAAGTTATGGAAATAAGTATTCGTTAACATTTTTGAATAAGCAAAACGTTTTAAGCGAGGTTCACTTGATTGATTTTCAATTGAACTTGTTAGTAATAGTTCATTGAATGTAGAAGGCGCTTCAACCAAATAAGTAGAAGGTTCACTACCCAAAATTGATTGGTTATCCTGTGTTAAAATGGCTTGCCCTGCATGACCGAGCTCATGAATTAAAGTATAGACATCGGCTAATTCGTTCGTCCATGACATTAAAATATAAGGATGTTTGCCATAAGGAGTTGTTTCAAAGCCACCCGTTTCCTTACCAATATTTTGTGGAAAATCAACCCAACGTTCTGGGAATGAACGAGCAACCATGGCTTGATAGTCAGATCCAAGTGGCGCAACTGCATCGTTGACATATTTCTTAGCTTCTTCAATTGAAACTTCTGGTGCGAAATCAGGATCTAAATCGATTTGTAAATCAGCAAAGGTCATTTTATCTAAACCGCGAACTTCTTTGACATGTGCAGCGTATTTTTGCATAACAGGTGCTAATTTAGTCATGATTGTATCAATTTGACGATTGAATAATGAACGGTCAACTTCTTGTTCTGCTAATAAGTAATCAAAAACTGAATGATAGCCACGTAAAGTAGCAATTCTTTTCTCCATAGATACTTGATTATAATAGTTAGCCGCAATTGTATGCTTATAATGATTTAATGTTGTTGAGAAGCTTTTAAATGCTGCATGACGAATAGCTGCGTCTGGATTGTATTGGTACGTATTTTCATATAAAACAAATGACATTGGATATGTCACACCATTTACTTCAAAATCAGAAAAGTCCATATCAGCTGCTCGAGTTTGACCGTAAACTGATTCTGGTGCAGAAAAATTAGGTTGGAAGGTCGCAAGGACTTGTTCAACCTCAGGACTTAACTGGAATTCTTTTTGTTTCTTTAATTGACGAATATAAGCTTTTAATTTTGGATTTGTTGCAACAACGTCGTCCAATAATTTAACTGGATTTTCTAGTAATTCAATATCAAAGAAAACCAGTTTTGTCGTAATTTCGGCAGAAAGTGCTTCAAAATCGCGCATTAACTGATTGGCTGTTGCATCAGTAATATCAACTGCTTGCTGTAAAAATGCATAATGTTCAATATGTGATAAGCGAGTGTAAATATCTTCCAAGTCATTGAAGGCGGTACTAATTGGAGCTAGTTCTCCTAAATGGCTATGGTAAGTAGAAACAAAGGTTTGAACGAGGTCACGAACTAAATCGATATCCGTCTGGAATGCAAGATCATTTGGATAAATGGCTGTTAAATCCCATGTTAGTGCTTCAGGTACTTCATTTCTATTAACTAGTTGGTGAGTTTTTGTCATAATCGTAACCTCCTAATGTTTGTATGGTTAGTATTGTATCATTATATAGAATTAAATGAGTAAAAAAGGATTATAATATAATTTTTTGATAATCTTCGATTAGTACAAGTCAAATTAGTGGTTTAATGCATGGTTATTTGAGATTATGAATTAAATAAAAGGAGGTAGAATAAATGAAAAAAATAATTGTATTAATTATCGCTATTCTATTAGTTGGCGGCGGGTACTTATACTATAGGACTAATTACTCAACTCAGGATTACTACACACAGATAACAGAAACAGGTAAAAAAGTGGTTAAAAAGGATCAAAATGGAAAAACGTATGCCGATTATAGCTATAATCAAATGGCTTATAATACTAAAAATGAAGCTAAGAAATTAACGTTTAATGGGAATAAAGAAAGACCGTTACGTCAAGGCGCCTATTTAAAATTAGCCTATAATGAAAAAAAAGGTGTTATTTCATGGGAAGAAGTTTCAAAAAAAGATCTACCTGTAAAATTAAAATAGAACCCAAAAAAAAAGACTGTAATGAAGAGGATAGTTATCTTCATTACAGTCTTTTGTTATTTAAAAATAACTATCTCTTAGGAATAGCTATTTTATTCGTGAGGGCATTATTTTGAGTATTTCTCGATTAAATCATCTAAGACAAGTAAGTCTTCTGCTTCGTAACGTTTACGGTAAGCAGCGATTTCTTCAGCTGAGAAATGTTTTGGATCGACAGCTAAATCTTCAACAGGGATGGCACGGTCGTCAGTGATTTTAACATCAATAACAACAGGACCTTCTGCTTTTATAGCTGTTTCAAATGCGGCAACTAATTCGTCATGTGTAGAAACTGAGATACCAAGCGTACCCATAGCGCTTCCGACTTGTGCCCAATCTGCGTCATTGAAATCAATACCATAGAATGGTTGACCTTCATCTTCTTGTTCATCTTGAATGAAACCAAAATGTTGGTTAGAGAAGACAATATTAATGACATGTTGTTTGTATTTTACTTGTGTTAATAAATCTTGAACAATCATAGCAAATGCGCCATCACCGACAAGGTTAAAGACTTGACGGTCAGGGAAGGCTGATTTAGCAGCAATTGCTGCACCCATACCATAACCCATTGTTGCAAATAAGGCAGATGTTGTGAATTTTTGTTTAGGATTCATATCTAAGTAACGTAAGCTATTCATTGTAACATTACCAACATCAACTGCGAAAATGTCATCGCCTGTGGCATGTTTGTTGATTTCTTTAAAGACAGAAGCAGGTTGAAGTGGTGTTGTTGTCTTGTCCTCAAATTTCTTGAGGTAAGTACGCCAGTTAGCCATATCTTCAATAGTTGCATCGAAGAATGGACGACTTTCAACAGGAGCACCAGCTAATTCAACAAAGCGAGCTAATGTTTTCTTAGCATCACTGAGTAAAGCGACATCAACTGCATGACGTTTACCAATTTTTGATGCATCAATATCGATTTGGATAAATTTCATATCGGGTTTTAAGACTTTTTTAGTTTGTGAGAAAGGTAAATCAGCTCCTACAAAGACAACTAAGTCAGCGGCAGCAATTGCTTCATCAGCAGGTTTTGTTGCAACTCGGTAAGTTGACCCTAAGTTAGCACGATAACTATCAGGAACAGTTCCTTTATTGATAGCTGTAATAATTACAGGCATTTTAAAATGTTCAGAGAAAGCAATTACTTCATCAGTAGCACCTTTTGTACCAATACCAGCGAATAAAACAGGTTGTTTAGCTTCTTTAATAAGTGCTAAAGCCTCTTTAATTTTTGAATCATTTGGTTCAGGTAAAATAGGTGTTGTGTAATTGTGACCTGAAGCGTAATAACTGTCAGCGTCGATATCCATCCAACCAAAGTCATTTGGAATTGTAACAACTGCTACACCTTTGTATTGGTAAGCTGTTCTGATAGCTTGATCAATTACACGAGGTAAGCTTTCTGGAGTCATAACTGTTCTATTATAGACAGAAACGTCAGCAAACATTGGATTTTCGTTCATTTCTTGGAATGAATCCATGTTCATTGCAGATGAAGCAACCTGACCGATTAAAGCAAGAACAGGAACATGGTCTTGTTGTGCGTCATATAAACCATTGAATAAATGTGTTGCCCCAGGACCTGCTGAACCAAAGACAACCCCAACTTTACCAGTTAGTTTTGCTTCAGCGGCAGCAGCAAGTGCCCCAACTTCTTCATGACGTACTTGAACGTAATTAATGTTTTCTTTTTCTGATTCAAGAGCACGCATTGTTGTATTGAATGATCCACCGGGTAACCCATAGACATTTTCAACTTTCCAATCCTGTAATACCTTTAACATTGCAATTGATGCTTTAATTTTTTCTGACATAATATAAATCCCCACTTTCATTTAAATAACAAAGTATCTTGTACCATCTATTATTACACTTTATGGTACCGTTTACAAATGAAATGTATGAATAAAATAAATTTTTTTTACGGACCTATTTTCTATATGAAATTTAATCAATATAAATAAAAAAGCATCATCAGAAGTTGCCTTCTTGATGATGCGAGTAGTGTATAGGTCATTATTTTCGAGTTGTGTTAATTGTTGAATTTGTTAATAAAGTATTGCCCGTTTCTGCTTTAACTAAATCTAAGGCAGATCTAAGTTTATCGGTAATACGTTGCTTCTCTGGTGTATCAGCGACTTCAAAAGCTTCACCGTTAATCATGGTTCCAGTTCCTTGTAGGTGATCAGATTTTGAATGGTGCGTGGCAACACGATAGCTAGTTCCTAGAGTCACTAAATCATCAAATGATAAATCTGTTTTCAATTGAGAAGACATCGTGTCTAAGAATTTTTGATTTAATAAGTTTTGTAAGTTTGTACTCTGTAAGGCAACAGACATGATAATCTGGCGTTGACGTTTTTGACGGCCATAATCACCAAGTGGATCCTCATGACGCATTCGGGCATAAGATAATGCATCTGCACCATTAACATGAGTTTTAACACCTTTTTTAAAGTGTGCACCTTGATAGGTGAACGATAGTGGTGGTGTGACATCAACGCCACCAACCGCATTAACTAATGTTTCGAGTCCGCCCATATTAATGGTTGCATAGAAATCAATAGGGACGTTCAAATATTTCTCGACTGTTTTAACAGCAGAAGCAGGACCACCATAAGCATAGGCAGAATTTAATTTACTTGGGAATTCTGATTCATAACCAGAAACCGCAACTTCTGCATCTCGGGGTAAACTGACTAACGTCATTGATTCCGTTTTAGGATTTAAAGTTGCGACAATTAAGGTATCTGTTCGACCGCCAACTTTTGCACGGCCTAACGCACCATCATCGGTTCCTAAAAGGAGAATTGAAATTGGATAGCCTGATTTTAAGACTGAAGAAACGTTTCTAGCTTTAGCGACTTTTGTCGGCGTATAAATTGAATCAGCTGCTTTTTTTGCGTTTGCGTAAGCTCTGTATGCATAAATACCGCCACCGACCAAAAGTAAGAGCAATAAAAGAAGAATTAAACGACGACGTTTTTTATTTGGTTTTTTCTTACCATTTTTTGGCAACGATGAGTGACGATTTTTACTTGGATTAGAAGTGGAATCTGCAATTGATTCCTGCTGATATAGTTCTCTACGAGTAGGCATAAATATAAAATTCCCTCCAATTAGTAATGACTAAATTATTTCTTATCAGTTCATTGTTCTTCAATTGCGTCTACCTGAGTCGTCGTATGTTTAACATTAAACCAATCAATGTAGTTACGTTTAAACTCAATAATCTTAAATTCAAAAGCATCAAACTTGATGACATCATTTAATTTAACTTTATGATTTTCGAGAATGAAACCTGCTAATGTAACACTTTCAGATGCTTTCATCGCTTTATTTTTAAATTTAAAGAAGCGTTCGAAATCATATAAAGTCGTTTTACCACTAATATTATATGAACCATCATCATTTTTGATAATGTATTCACTTGAAACGTCATCAATTTCATCTTTAACCGTTCCAAATAATTCTTCATAAATATCTTTATCCGTTACAATACCACTTGTACCACCATATTCATCAAGGACAACAACGATAGGTGTTTGTTTACTAATCATTTGGCTTAATAATGTTCTAATAGGTGTTGTTTCTGGTACTGTAATAATTGTTCTAAGTAGTTTACTAATTAAGACAGTATCATCAATCTCAGCTTGTCTAACTAAATCGTAGATATAGACGTAACCAAGAATTTTATCTTTATCATTGTTAGCAACTACTGGAAAACGGCTATAACCCTGATGTAAATAATCTTTAACGACATCGTGCACAGTATCTGTAATATCTACGACATAAAGACTTGTTCGATCGACCATAATATCTTTAGCAATTTTGTCATTTAAATCAAAGGCACGTTGCATATAGACATAATCATCTCTATCTAATTCACCACCTGAAACGGCATTTTGAGATAAAGATAAAATTTCTTTTTGAGTAAAAACTTCACTATTTTCATCAGTTGGCGTAATACCAATCATTTTAGCAACACGTGTTGCTGAGTTATTTAATAACCAAACTAATGGGTAAAAGGCAAGATGAAAGTAGCGTAATGGTGTTATAACAACCATTAAAACTTGAACGGGCATATCGATACTTAAGTTTTTAGGCACAATTTCTGTGTAAACCACTTCAACGTAAGTAAGGATTAAAACCCCGATAATTGCGCCAATGATATTTAACCCTGATTCAGAAGCAAAATGGAATAGTTTAAGCACATCTACAAGTAAAAATTCAATGGTTTTTTCACCAACCCAACCCAGAATAATACCAGCAACACTGACACCAACCTGTGTTGTTGAAAGGTATTCATTCAAATGGTTAAGCATTTTTAATGCTCTTTCTTGTTTTTTTCGATTTCCAATACCTGCTTCGATATCAGCTTCGATGGCACTTGGACGTGCTTGGACAAGTGCAAATTCTGCGGCAACGAAGAATGCTGCTGCAAATAATGTCACAAAGATAACAATCAAATTGATGATAACTGTACCGCTAGACAATTTTTGTGTCCCCCATAATTAAGTTATATTTTTAAGTTCGTATCTGTCTATTTTACCATTAAACATAAGGATTGTCGTTTAGTCTGAAGGAACAATTCAGATAATCTTAAACTTTTTACTTAGAGCATAGTAATTTAAGTGTAAATTCATTATAATAGAACTATAAAGAAAAAATACAGATTAATAACGGAGGCTATCATGTCGGGTCAATTCGCAAAAGGTCAATTAAAATTATTTGCACTTAATTCTAACGTTGAATTAGCGGAGAAGGTGGCTAAGGTTTTAAATACTAGTCTTTCTACAGCATCCGTGAAACATTTCAGTGATGGCGAAATTCAAATCAACATTGATGAAAGTATTCGTGGCGCAGATGTTTATGTTATCCAATCAATCTCAAATCCAGTAAATGAAAATTTACTGGAACTTTTGATTATGGTTGATGCGTTACGTCGTGCAAGTGCGGGTACAATTAACGTTGTAATGCCTTATTATGGTTATGCACGTTCAGATCGTAAAGCACGTTCACGTGAACCTATTACAGCTAAGTTAGTTGCAAACTTTATTCAATTAGCCGGTGTTTCTCGTGTAATTACACTTGATTTACATGCCGCTCAATTACAAGGATTCTTTAACATTCCAGTTGATCATTTAGTTTCTTTAGAAATCCAAGCTAAATACTTCATTGAAAATGGGATTACAGATGATGTTGTTGTGATTTCACCTGATCATAATAGTGTTAAAGGTGCTCGTAATATGGCTGAAAAGCTCAAAGCACAAATTGCTATTGTTGATAAACGTGGATCTGATTTTGCTGATAATATTGCAGCAACATCAATTATTGGCGATGTAAAAGGGCGTCGTTGTATCATTATTGATGATATGATTGATACAGGGACAATGATGACTGATGCAGCGCGTGCACTTAAAGCTGCTGGTGCAACAGATATTTATGCTTGTGCAACACATGCTGTGATGTCAAAAGGTGCGATTGAAGCTTTATCTGATGACAATATTAAACAAGTGATTGTAACAGATAGTATCGTTGTTCCAGAAGCTGACAAGCTCGATAAACTTGTGCGCTTATCAGTTGCCGACTTGTTTGGCCAAGCAATTGATTTAATTCATAAGAATCGCTCAGTTGATAAACTATTTACAGAAAAAGATTAAATTAAAATGAACCGCTGGTTAAATCACCTTTGTGATTTGTCCAGCGGTTTTTATGTGTTCTTAAAAAAATATAACAGCTAAATATGGTATATTATTAGGTAATGATAACGAGTTAGCGGTATGAAAAGGGGAGTTAAAATGAGTTTAAAATTTGTCCTAGGAAAAGCTAGTAAAGACCATCAAGCAAGCCTTGTTGCACAATTAAAAGCAGCGCAAACGACTGATTCAACGGCATCTTTTTTTTATCTTGTTCCCAATCATATTAAGTTCGAAGCAGAAGTTAGTATCCTTGAAGCATTAGGTAAAGACAAACTTGTCGAACAAAATATTTTTGCACAATCGAACGTCCAAGTCTTTTCGTTTACTCGATTAGCTTGGTTCTTTTTGAAGAATACACCCTATTATCAGATTCCTCGTTTATCTCAGTCTGGATTAAATATGTTAGTTTATCAATTAATTTCGGAACATGAAGATGAATTAACAATATTTCGTGGTGAAAGGACCCAAACTGGGTTTATTTCACAACTAGTCAGCCAACTGAAAGAATTAAAAGTTGGTTGTGTGACAGTTGATGATTTAACTCGGATTGCTGAATCTTTCCCAACGACTGGGGACTTAGGTGCTAAATTAGATGATTTACAAATTATCTATCGCGCATTTGATGCTGCGATGGCTGACCGATATATTGAAAATAATGATTTATTAGCAGAGTTGAGTCGTTATTTAACAGATGACGTTTTGAAGACGAGTTATTTTTATATTGACCATTTTTCTCAATTTACAGCACAAGAGCAGGAGCTCGTGAACGCACTGATTAAGGGTGCGAAACAGATTACAATTGGCTTAGTCTTAGATAAAGGCAATGCACATGAAGTTGCTGAAAAATCTGACTTATTTTATAAATCAAGCCGGATGTATGTTAATTTGATTGAAAAAGCACATCAAGCTCAGATTCCAGTGCTAACGGATAGTTATGCTGAAACCAAAGTTAACCAGAATCCCGACTTATCTCGTCTGGAAGATTTTTGGATTGACTCTAGACGGTTAGTTAAAACAAAATCAGAAAGGTTAGAAAATTCAGATTCTATTCAACTTTTTGAAGCCGATAGTCGGTATATTGAAATTCGACAAGTGGCGACAAAAATTCGCCAGTTAGTTGCAACTAAGGAGTATCGTTATCGAGATTTTATGATTTTAACGCGGCATTTAGATAGCTACGAAACGGTTATTCCACCGGTTTTTAAAGAATTTAAAATACCTTATTTTAACGATTTACAACACGCAATGGCTGACCATCCCTTAGTCGAGTTACTGGCAGCGTTATTTGAGGTGAAAGAAAAGCATTATCAATATGGCGCAATGATGCGCTTATTAAAAACTGAATTATTAATACCACAAATAGAAAATCATGCTATGCCAATTGAACAGTACCGTAGTGCTGTTGATTTAACAGAAAATATGGTTTTAAAATACGGTTTTTCTGGTTCTCAGTGGCTACGTGAAGATGATTGGACGTTCTACCGGTTTGATTTTACGGATGCAGATGAGCAACAGACGGATAAGGACCAAAGTATCACAGTACAAATTAATCAAATTAGACATTTTGTTAAAGACGTTTTACCAGGATTCTTCAATCAACTAGATCAGGCGACAACCGGTGAAGAGGGGGCAAAGCTAATTTATCAGTTTCTTGTTGAACAAGGTGTGACACAACGCTTGTTAAGTTGGCGAGACCGCTATTTAGCTGCTGGAAACATCTCACAATCAGAAGAACCAGAACAAACTTGGCAAACATTTGTTGGGATGTTAGATGAATATGTTGAAACATTGGGAACTAAAATGTTCAATACCGCTGACTTCATGGCCTTGATTCAAGCGGGATTTGAAGGGGCAAGTTACTCACAAGTGCCATCAACATTAGATCAGGTCGTTATTTCTGAATCAGGGATGGTTCAAATGAACAACCGAAAGATTACCTTTATGATTGGATCAACTGATATGGTGATGCCAGAACAAGTTAGTCAGACACAATTATTAACAGATGATGATCGGGCGAAAATGGCTAATCTATTAACTGATGATCAATACTTAGCCGATTCGGCTATTAGTCAAATGGCCGCTGAACCCTTTTTGAATTATCTCGGATTTTTAGGACCACGCGAACAATTGATTTTTTCATATCCAAGTGGCAACGATGGCGAAAAGAATTTAAATCCATCGCCTTATTTAATGATGATTAAAGAACACTTCAATTTATCAGTTCAACATTTAGCTGCTAATCCTGAATTAACAGAACAATCAGTCCTTGATTTTATCGGAACAAAACGTAGTACATTATCATCATTGGTTGTAGCTAGTCGACTTGCCAAAACAACTGCAGTATCCATGCCTAGTGCTTGGTTGTATGTGTTACGTCAACTGTCGGCTGACCCAGAAATGGGACCATTAACGAAACAATTATTAGGAAGCTTAGCGTATAAAAATATACCGGTTAAGTTGACGCCGGAAATTATAACTGATTTATATGGAACACAAATGAATACTTCAATTTCAAAACTAGAAACTTTCTATCGTAATCCATTTGAATATTTTTTACAATATGGGTTGAAATTGAAAGAACGAGACATTTTCGAGCTGTCTCCTGCAAGTACTGGTGAGTTTTTCCATATGGGGTTGGATGAGTTGATGAAAGTTGTGACTGAATCAAACCAAGTCTATGCCAATGTACCCAAAGAACAACTAGATGAATATTTGAATGTAATTTTAAAAGATATGCGCGAGTTACCTCAGTTCCAAATTCTTGGTAGTTCAAGTCGAATGGGCTATATTGCTAAACAATTAAGTCTTCTATTAAAACAAGTGACGCATGCCATGTGGCAACAAGGGCAACAAACAAAGATGAAGCCACTGAAAACAGAAGTTTTATTTGGTCATGTCGGTGCTGAGTCAGGTTTGAAAGCCCTAGCTTATAAGTTACCTGGCGGCCATTCAGTTAAAGTCCGCGGTAAAATTGATCGAATTGATTATATGAAGGTTGATTCAAAACAATATCTTGGAATCGTCGATTACAAATCAGGGATTCGAAAGTTTGATTTTAGTGATGCTTTCTATGGATTATCAATGCAAATGTTAACTTACTTGCAAGCATTGATTGAGAATGCAGAGGTAATTGCACCAAATACTGGACTGAAAACTTCGGCAGCTGGTGCAGTTTACATGCACTTACAAAATCCTAAGCTGAAAATTGAAGATGTACAGAAAAAAGGATTGGATAATACGTTGTTGAAAGCAAACCAAATGGATGGGCTATTATTGGAAGATGAGCAGTTACTGAGCCATTTAGATACTGATTTTGAAGACGAATCAACAGGGTTTTCATTAATCTATCCATTTAGAAAAACGAAAAAAGGGTTCACATCACCATCAGCTCGTTCAAAAAAATTGATTTCACAATCAGATTTAGATTTCTTGTTGGTACACAATAAACAATTAATTATTGATGCGGCAACAGATATTTTCGAAGGGATAATCGATTTAAGTCCGGCTAGATGGAACGCTAAAAAAACAGCCCTACAATATTCACCATATAAATCAATATTCCAATTTGATGCGATGTTACCCGAAAATAATTACCATGAAATAAGTAAATTAAGCTGGGAAGAAATTGAAAAACGGATTATAGACGGGGAGGCCGACAGTAATGAGTAAGTTTACATTTACACCAAATCAACAACGTGCTATCGATGAAAGTGGGACTAATATTCTTGTATCAGCCTCTGCCGGTTCCGGTAAAACACGAGTTTTAGTTGAACGCGTCATTCAAAAAATATTAACGGGAACAGCTATTGATGACTTATTAGTTGTTACGTTTACAGACGCTGCAGCTAAAGAAATGCGTCAACGGATTCAGGTGGCACTTCAAAAGGCAATCAATGAAGCAGACAATCATGAACAAAAACAACATTTAATGGATCAATTAATGCGCTTGCCAGTTGCAAATATTAGTACATTTGATGCATTTTGTCTCCAATTAATTAAACGCTACTATTATGTGATTGATTTGGATCCCGTTTTTAGAATGTTAACAGATATGACTGAGGCGGCTTTATTAAGAGAGAGTGTCTGGGAAGACGTCCGGGAAATGTTGTATGCCAAAGACGATGTCGACTTTGAGAGATTAACACAAAATTTTTCAAATGATCGAAATGATGATGGTTTATCTGAGTTGGTTTTTAGCCTATTTACATTTGCGAGTTCGAAACCAGATCCTACCGGTTGGTTGGCTAGTTTGGCAGCAACTTATGATGTTGGCGATAATTTAATCAGTAGTTCGTTTTACCAAAAGAGTATTAAGCCATTAGTTCAAGCAAATTTAACGCAAATCCAGGCCGATTTAAAAACGGCTCTAGAACTATCAATTCAATTTGGGTTAGAGAAACATCAAGCAGTGACTGAAGAAGAAAGTCAGATGTTGTTAGCTGTTGTCCAATCTGTTGAAAACGATGGTTCTTGGAATCAAATTCGCGATAATATTCGTGGGTACGAATTGAAACGTGCGCCTAGTGTGCCAGCTAAAAATTTAGAAGATGACCAAGCTGTTGCTAAGGATCAAATTAAAGAATTAAAAGCTGGAATAAAAAAACGTTTAGCTAACTTATCAGAACAATTTTTTGTTTTAAATGAAACAGAAACACTGCATATCATGACAGAATCTAAGAAATTAGTTGAAAAATTAGTCAGTGTGATTGGCTTATTTAGTGATGCCTTCACCAAAGAGAAACGTCAAAGACATATACTTGATTTTAATGATTTGGAGCATTTAGCACTGGACATTTTAGCGAGTGATTCTGAATCTTCCGAGCAAACACAAGCTGCTCTACAAGGAAAATATGAAGAAGTTCTGGTAGATGAGTATCAGGATACTAATCAACTACAAGAAGCTATTTTGACAAGGGTAACCACGACTAATCCCGGTAATATGTTTATGGTGGGGGATGTAAAGCAGTCAATATATGGTTTTAGGCTGGCTGATCCTAGTTTGTTTTTAAGTAAATACCAAGCTTATAAAGAAACTGACAGTAATGGAAATCGAATTATCTTAGCTGAAAATTTTCGTTCTGTGAAGAATGTAACAGATGTGACTAACTTAATTTTTACCCAGATTATGGATGAAACCGTTGGACAAATGGCTTATGATAATGATGCTAAATTGGTTTTTGGGGCAAACTACTACCCAGATATTGAGCAAAAAGCAGAAGTGCTGATTTACGAATCTGATGAACCTGAATCTGCAGAAAGACCGGATGATGATAGTGAAGCAACGAATGATCAGTTTGAAATTGATGGTAAATCGGAAGGCCAAATTGCTTTAATTGGTCAACGGATTCAAGCGTTAATCGTAGATGAAACAGAGATTTTTGACCGTGATAAATCAGAAAAACGTCCCGTTGAATACCGAGATATTGCATTACTAGTCCCAACTCGTAAAAATAATTTGGTGATTATTGACCAATTTAAAAAAATGGGTATTCCAGTCGTTGTGAATGATGCGGAGAGCTATTTCCAAACAACTGAAATCAGAATTATGATGTCATTATTACGAATTATTGATAATCCCTATCAAGATATTCCATTGGTAAGTGTCCTACGGTCGCCAATTGTTGGATTAGATGAAAATCAACTGGCCTATTTACGGATTGGCAACCGAACAGATGATTACTATCAAGCGGTGTTAACTTTTTATCAAAATTTTGATACGTTTAAAGCAGGTAGCTTCGCAAAAACACTGTATAATAAAATTGAACGTTTCTTAACACAACTTTCGGGCTTTCGTGAAATCGCGCATGAAAATCAAATTGCGACCTTAATTTGGCAGATTTATCAGGATACTGGATTTCTTGATTATGTCGGGGGGATGCCAGCTGGAAGTCAGCGCCAAGCCAATTTACATGCGTTGTATAACCGAGCTCACGCTTACGAAAATAGTAGTTTTAAAGGTTTATTCCAGTTTGTGCGCTTCATTGAAAAAATGCAGGAACGCGATAAGGATTTAGCAGAAGCACCTGTACAAAATGTCGCAAATGCAGTGTCAGTCATGACAATTCATGGTAGTAAGGGACTTGAATTTCCAATGGTCTTCTTGGTTGACGCGACACACCAGTTTAATCAAATGGCGATGCGAAAACCTTATTTAATTGATGATCAGGCTGGATTAGGAATAACCTATTTAAATCCTGAAAATCGGACGATGGAAGATACGCTACAAAAAACAATTGTAAAATCAGCTGCTATTGCAAAATCAGAAGCGGAAGAAATGCGATTACTGTACGTAGCCTTAACGCGTGCGGAACAACGATTATTTATTGTGGGGGCTTACACAAATAAAAAAACGGCAATTAATCATTGGCAAAAGGCATTTCAAAGCCAACAATTAGTTTTAAATGCAACAGCTCGAAGTGGTATTAAAAATTTCATGGATTGGATTGGTATGGCGCTAGTTCGTCATCCTACTTTTGATATGTCACTATTATTGGATCCAGCAACATCATCACTACTATTAAGTGATGATGAAACGCAATTTAGCGTTAAATTTTATCAAAAAACCGACCTGAACCAGATGAGTAAAGTGAGTGAAGAAGTTTCTCAGACGGATTGGTTAGAAACAATCACGGGTGAGATGCCTGAGACGTTTGAGGATATTGATGTTAATCAAATTGATCAAGTCTTAAATTTTCAGTATCCATTCGATAATTTAACTAAAACAACTGCTTACCAAGCTGTATCGGAAGTAAAACGTCTATTCGATGATCCAGCTAATCGCGAAATGAATCAGTTGAGTATTGAAGGACAAGGCAACCGATACGTTACGAGTGAACTTGCTGTACCGAAATTTATGCAGGGAGTTGCAGCACCAATGGGAAGTGATATTGGGAGTGCAACTCATCTCATTTTACAAGAATTAGATTTAACTAGTGAGATAACTTTAGCGATAATCCAAGCTAAAATTGAGCAATTAGTGACGGCAAAAGTAGTCACTAAAGAAGTTGCTACGTTAATTAATGGACAACACATTGCCAATTTCTTTCAAACGGATTTAGGCAAAGAAATTCTAACTATAGGTAACGATGTACAACGTGAAGCGCCATTCTCAATGTTACTACCTGCCAATGAGCTATTTCAAAAGGTTGAGTCAAATAAGGAAAAAGTTTTGATCCATGGAATTATCGATGGTTATTTTGTAAAAGATAATACGTTGGTGGTATTTGATTATAAGACTGATAAAGTTTCTAAAGACAATACAATAGAAGAAATAGAAAAATTGACAGCACGTTATCGTGGCCAATTGAACTTATATGGCGAAGCACTAGAGAATATGACTGGGTTGAAAGTTGCGCATAAATATCTGTATTTGCTGTCTATTAATCAAGTTGTTGAAGTTTAATAATTCGAAGATCTCATTTCAATGAGGTCTTTTTTTAATCAATGAAAAGAATAAGAAAATATTTTAAGCAATTTCAATACCACTTTGTGTTAAAAAAATAAAATAGCATTGTATATAACAAAACTTTTTTTATAAATTGGTATAGATAAGATTTTGTTGAATGAAACAAGCTATGGAAACGTAAAAAAACCCATCATATAGGTTGATAACTAATATCTATACGATTAAATGGTATAATTGTAAGCGAATACAAATTAATATTTTTAATAGTAATTCGTAATCGTTGTGCTATACTTAACAACATAGACGTTATGGAAACGATATTATTTTTAAGTGTTTCGTAACATTTTAAAATTAAATCAGATTACCTAGGAACAAAAGCAAAATGCTTAAGTTGTTTTTGAAATAATTTTTGCGTGTTTTTATATTATAAATGTAAGCGTTTTTCCGGAGTTCTTACAGTAATCTGATAAAAATTTAGGAGGTTTTAAAATGGTTGGAATTGTAATTGCAAGTCACGGTAAATTTTCCGAAGGCATCATGCAATCCGGTTCAATGATTTTTGGTGAACAAGAAAATGTTCAAGCTGTAACTTTCATGCCAAACGAAGGACCAGACGATTTAAAAGCTCATCTTGAAGCAGCAATTGCTACTTTTGATGATCCTGAAGAAGTCTTATTCTTAGTTGATTTATGGGGTGGATCACCATTTAATCAAGCAAACGGTTTGCTTGACGCTCATAAAGATAAATGGGCAATTGTTACAGGTTTAAACTTACCAATGTTAATTGAAGCCTACGCAGCACGCTTGTCAATGGATTCTGCACAAGAAATTGCTGCAAGTATTCTAAGCGAAGCAAAAGGTGGCGTTAAGATTAAGCCAGAAGATTTAGCACCAAAAGAAGCAGCTGTTGTTGCAACAAACAAACCTACTGGTTCAATTCCTGAAGGAACTGTAATCGGTGATGGTAAAATTAAATACGTTTTAACACGTATTGATTCACGTTTATTGCATGGACAAGTTGCTACAGCATGGTCTAAATCAGTTAAGCCTGACCGTATTATCGTTGTTTCTGATAATGTTGCTAAGGATACACTTCGTAAAAACTTAATTGAACAAGCTTCACCACCTGGTATTATTGCACATGTTGTGCCAATTGCTAAGATGATTGAAGTTTCAAAAGACCCTCGTTTTGGTGGAATGAAAGCATTACTTCTTTTTGAAAGTCCACAAGATGTGTTAACAGCAATTGAAGGCGGAATGAAATTTGACGAAGTTAACCTTGGTTCAATGGCTCATTCAGTTGGTAAAGTAGTTGTTAACAACGTATTATCAATGGGACAAGACGATGTTGATACTTTTGAAAAACTAGAAGATAAGGGCGTTAAATTTGATGTCCGTAAAGTACCTAACGATTCAAAAGAGAATATGGCTAACATTCTCAAAAAAGCTAAAGGTGAATTAGCAAAAGCTTAAACAACACAATAAAAGAAAATTAATTTAGGAGGCTTATTATGTCAGCTATATCAATGATTTTAGTAGTAATTATTGCCTTTCTAGCTGGTATGGGTGGAATTTTAGATGAATTCCAATTCCATCAACCACTAGTGGCATGTACATTAATCGGGTTAGTAACCGGTAATTTAACCGCCGGAATTGTTTTAGGTGGTACACTTCAAATGATCGCACTTGGTTGGGCTAATGTCGGGGCAGCTATTGCACCCGATGCTGCACTTGCTTCAGTTGCATCAGCAATTATTTTAGTATTAGGTGGACAAGGGATTAAAGGTGTTGGATCAGCTATCGCTATCGCCGTTCCCCTTGCCGTTGCCGGATTATTCTTAACAATGGTTGTTCGTACACTTGCTGTTCCTATTGTTCATGCAATGGATGCAGCAGCAGAACAAGGTAATATCCGTAAGCTAGAAATATGGCATGTTCTTGCTATTGGTATGCAAGGTATCCGTATTGCTATTCCAGCCGGAGCATTGCTCTTTATTCCAGCTGAAACAGTTAAAGGTTTCCTTGAATCAATGCCCGCATGGTTAACAGATGGTATGGCTATTGGTGGTGGTATGGTTGTTGCCGTTGGTTATGCACTTGTTATTAACATGATGGCTACAAAAGAAGTATGGCCATTCTTTATTCTTGGTTTCGTAGTCGCAGCTATTACTCAATTAACATTGATCGCTATTGGTGCTATCGGTGTTGCTCTTGCTCTTATTTACTTGAACCTTTCAAAAATGGGTGGTTCATCAAATGGTGGCGGTGGCAATAATACCGGTGATCCACTTGGCGAAATTCTAAACGATTATTAAACTGGAAGAAGGAGGAATATATTATGGCAGATAAAATTGAATTAACTAAAAAAGATCGATTGGCTGTAGCATGGCGTTCAACGTTTATTCAAGGTTCATGGAACTACGAACGTATGCAAAATGGTGGTTGGACATTCTCAATGATTCCAGCAATTAAAAAATTATACAAAACTAAAGAAGAACGTACGTCAGCAATGAAACGACACATGGAATTCTTTAACACTCATCCTTATCTTGCTTCACCAATCCTTGGTGTTACATTAGCACTTGAAGAAGAACGTGCTAATGGTGCCCCTATTGATGATGTTGCAATTCAAGGTGTTAAAGTTGGTATGATGGGTCCTTTGGCTGGTGTCGGTGATCCCGTATTCTGGTTTACTGTTCGTCCAATGTTAGGTGCTTTAGGTGCTTCATTGGCTATGGGTGGTAACATTATGGGACCAATCATTTTCTTCGTAGCTTGGAATATCATCCGTATGGGATTCATGTGGTATACACAAGAATTCGGTTATAGAGCTGGTTCTAAGATTTCTGAAGATATGTCAGGTGGCTTATTACAAGATGTTACTAAAGGTGCTTCGGTACTGGGAATGTTCGTTTTAGCCGCATTAGTAGAACGTTGGGTTTCAATCAAATTTACGCCAGTTATTTCAACAGTTAAGTTGGATAAAGGTGCTTATATTGATTTTGATAAACTCCAAGGTGGAAAAGGCATGCAAACAGCTATGCAACAAGCTAGCGACGGTTTAGCTCTTTCACCAAATAAAGTAACAACATTACAAAATAACTTGGATCAATTAATTCCAGGTTTAGCAGCATTATTATTAACATTCTTCTGTATGTGGTTACTTAAGAAAAAAGTTTCACCAATTCTTATCATTCTAGGTTTATTCATAGTTGGTATCGGTGGACACGTACTTGGAATTTTATAAAATTTCAAAAAAACTCAGGAATTTTCCTGGGTTTTTTTATATGGTTCAATGCAATTAATTAAGGTATAATAAGATAACGTCAAAAAACATTGGAGTCGAAATACTATGGTCCAGTCAATTAATACAAAGGTAGACTTAACAATCGATGCAACTGCTTTCACAGGTTTAACTGATTATGGTAAAATCATGATTGGCGATAAAGGGTTTGAATTTTATAATGACCGTGATGCACGCAAGTTTATCCAAATTCCATGGGATGAAGTTGATCAAGTTATCGCGTCTGTGATGTTTAAAGGACGATGGATTCCGAGATATGCAATTAAAACGAAGAAGAATGGGACATTTACTTTTGCGTCTAAAAAACCAAAAATGGTGTTACGTGCAATGCGTAACTATGTTGATCCAGCTCATATGGTTCAATCACTTGGAATGGGCGATGTTTTAAAACGATCAGTTAAATCAATTTTTAATAAAAAAAGTAAAAATAAGTAATCAAAAAAACATTCTCATTGAGAATGTTTTTTTAGTAGATTAAAATATTTAAACGAAATTCTTCAAAACCATTATCAATTTGAAGTTCGTCGTCTTCGAACGTTAATTTCTTATAAGGACCGCCTGTCAAATAAGTGGCAATTTTATAATGTGGTAGGCCTGCCATAATATTATGGACCTGTAATGTATCCTCTTTTGGTAGGTAGCCGAGTTTTCGCATCACAGCTTGATCATCTTCAAAATAAAGTGCAATACGACTATTTTCATTGAATGATACAACATCTTCCTTTAAAGATAATTTATCAAATGACAAATCGACGGGATATTTCCAAACTTCAAGTTCTTCGTAATCAATAAGAAGGAGTAACTGAATGTTAGATTCTAAATCCTCATCGCGCCACCCTTTATTAATATTTTCATTTTTAGTTATTGTTTGTAAGACAACCTTAAAGTTTTGATTATAAAGTGATAAGTCATCAATTTCGGCATCAAGGTACCAAGGATGATTATTTTTAATTTCAAAATAGGGACTAATTGGGTATTTTTTTGAGTCAGACATTTGATTCACCTCTTTCGAACAATTGCTTTAAGTATATCCTATAATGGGTTGAAATGCAGGTCCTTTCGATTTCTAGTAGTCAGTCTTTATCTATGGTAAGATTGTGTCCCATTTAAGATAAGGCAATCATGTTCCTTAACGAAATTAATAAACCCGACTGATAATCGTTCCCAATTAGCTTATACTTAAATGATTGGAAATGGAGTGAATCATTTGATGAATAGTCGTGCATTAAAAGTAGGAATGGCTTTATCAACGAAATTAAATATTTTAAGAGCAGGGGTATTAGGTGCTAATGATGGCATCATCTCAGTTGCAGGCGTTATTCTGGGGATGGCCGGTGCTAGTCAAGGTAAGTACTATCTTGTCTTAGCTGGACTTGCTGGTATGTTTGCGGGAGCGTTCTCAATGGCTGGTGGTGAATACGTCTCAGTTTCTGCACAAAGGGATACACAAAAATCGATTATCCATTCAGCTGCAAAAAAGTTAAAAGAAAATCGTGAATTTGAAATTGAACGATTAATTAATATCTACCAAGCAAAGGGATTCTCGCGGATGGTCGCAACGGATGTGGTCAATGAACTAATGTCTCAAAATGAACTAGAAAATTACTGTAAAGAAGTTAACAATATTGATGTCGGTGAGTACTTAAATCCGTGGCACGCAGCGATGTCCTCAATGACATCCTTTGTAGTTGGCTCGCTAGTTCCATTATTATTAATAGCGATACTCCCAACTGAGTTTATGATTCCACTGACGGTTATTGGCGTTGCTTTAGCTTTACTTTTAACAGGGGCAGTAAGCGGGATATTAGGGCGTAATAATATTAGACATGCCATGGTAAGAAATGTTTTTGTTGGATTAGTAACAATGGCTGTAACTTATTATATTGGCGGTTTATTTGGTTAAAAACCTACCCTTTTTTTAAAAAAGAGGTATGCTTATCTAAAGGAGGTGTTGTTGATGTTTCCGGAAAGATTAAAAGCATTGCGCAGAGGTAGTGGATTAACGCTAACTCAATTAGCTGTTGGATTAAATCAGTCTCAAAAATCGAATCATAACTTGAATTCTGGCCCGCAGATTGGTAGTTGGGAGCGTGGTATTAATACACCCTCATATCTTGAAGTCAGAAAGTTGGCCGAATTCTTTCATGTTTCAATTGATTTTTTAGTTGGTCAAACTAACGATGAATTGATTGATCTTGAAGATTTATTCGCACGGACGGCAACACTTTTATACCGCGATAAAATTTTATCAGGTAGTGATCGTTATGAAGTTATTCAAATGATTCAAGGATATTTAATGGGTAAATACCAGCCATATAATCTGGAAGAAAATGATGATTTAGCGTTACCACTTGAAGATGAAAACAACTAAATAAAAGCGCTATTTTAGAATTTGTTTTTACAATTAGACGTGATATAATTTAGGTGGCTTTTCAAATCAAATGAAGTTGATGAGTGTCTTCGGAAACGATATCAACTGGGACGATTTGAGAGTCATAAATAAAACGTGTCACATAGACACAAGGAGGATTTTATTCATGGAACAAGGTACAGTAAAATGGTTTAACGCAGATAAAGGTTTTGGTTTCATTACTCGCGAAGATGGTAGTGATGTATTCGTACATTTCTCAGCTATTCAAGGTGACGGTTTTAAAACATTAGACGAAGGTCAAAAAGTAACTTTTGACGTTGAAGATAGTGACCGTGGACCACAAGCAGTAAACGTAAACAAAGACTAATTTAAAATCTAAACAACTTGCCATTTAGGTGAGTTGTTTTTTTATGCAAAAAAGTAGGCCGTCAATCCCCGATTGACGGCCTACTTTTAACTATTCACGAGTTGTATTAATTTTTGTATCGGCTGTTAAAGTATTTCCAGTTTTAGCTGGAACCAAGCCAAGTGTGGAACGTAATTTATCAGTGATACGTTGTTTTTCAGTTTCGCTGGCAATTTCAAAAGCTTCTCCATTGACCATTGTTCCTGTACCTTGTAGATAATCTGAATGTGAATGATGTGTTGCCTTACGATAATTGGTACCTAAGACGGTAAGATCATTGAATGTTAAATCAGTTTTCATTTGAGATGACATTGTATTTAAAAATTTATCGTCTAATAAATTTTGAAGTTGTGTACTTTTTAAAGCCACTGCCATAATAATCTGACGTTGGCGTTTTTGTCGACCGTAATCGCCAAGAGGATCATCATATCTCATGCGGGCATACGAAAGGGCTTGTTTACCGTTGACATGAGTTTTAACGCCTTTTTTGAAGCTGGCACCATTATAAGAAAAAGATAGTGGTGGATTAACGTCAACACCGTCAACAGCATCAACTAGTGATTCTAAACCGCCCATGTTGATTGTTGCGTAGAAATCAATGGGTACATTGAAATATTTTTCAACAGTTTTAACGGCAGTTGCAGCACCACCATAAGCATAGGCAGCGTTTATCTTACTTGGAAAATCTGATTCATGGTCTGAAACCGCAACTTCAGTATCACGCGGTAAACTGATTAAGGTCATTGATTCTGTTTTAGGGTTAAGTGTGGCAACGATTAAAGTATCCGTTCGGCCACCAGTTTTAGCACGACCCAAGGCACCATCATCAGAACCTAAAAGTAAAATCGAAATAGGATGGTCCTTTTCCAAAACCGCTGCGACATTTCTAGTTTTAGCAATTTTAGTAGAAGTATAGATTTTATCAGCTGCATTTTTAGCGTTTGAGTATTTATGGTAGGCATAAACGCCACCGCAGATAGCAGCGATTATTATAATGATTAACCAAATTAAGCGACGACGTTTCTTGTTTTGCTTTTTATTTTTTCTTTCGCGTTTTGGTAAAGGCAGGTGATTAGTTGTTTCTTGGTGTAGTAGTTGTTCTTTATGATAGTTTTCTCGACGACTTGACATTGAAATGTTCCCCTTTATTAATTAATGTTCGCCAATAAAAAAGCCAGCAATTAAAATGACTAAAACGATGACGGTAATTTTAACGTACAGATAATCTTTTTCTTTGTAGAAAGCATAAATTGAAATAACGACACGAAGAATTGGTGTTAGTATTAAGCAAAATAGCCCAAGCATCATAATTGCGTAAGGTTTAAGTGCGACAATTCCAGAAATGATAGCAGAAAATGAAGTTGGAAATGTATTACCTTGATAGCCTGTTGAACCTGTAACTAAGGATAGGATAAGACCAATAATCATAATTATCGCAGAAATGAAAACGCCAATTCTTAGTATTTGACCAATCATTAATTCAATTTTTGCCATTTCGGCTGATGTGTTATTTTTTTCATTCATCATTAGATAGATACCCCGAATCCTTTTAGAATCATCTGAATGCTGACATACAATAGTACAGGTACAAAAATGAGGCGAATTATTTTTGCGGGTAGGTATTGCATTGCACGCGAACCAATTGATGAACCAACTAAAATTCCTAGCGCTAATGGAACCGCAATATCAGGTCTAATTGAACCATTGAAAAAGTAGACGGTCGCACTTGCGGCAGCGGTGACACCCATCATTAAGTTACTTGTTGAACTTGATGGTTTCAACGGCATTTTCATTGCAGTATCCATTGCCATAACTTTGAAAATACCAGATCCGATTCCTAGTAGTCCACTAGCAACTCCAGCACCAAGCATAATCGCCATCCCACCTGGAACATTTTCGACTTGATAATCAACTTGTTTTTTTAGTTGTTTATCATAGTACGAACTATTCAGTTTAAATTTGGTAGATAAATAATCAGGTTCAGCTGATTTTAAAACTTCTTCACCTACAAAAATTTTTTTAAGCATGTTGTAGACAGAAAGTAGCAAAAAAGCACCGAATAAAATGAAGAGAAAGGATGTATTAAAGACTCCTGTTAAGAGTGCTCCACAAATCGCACCAATTGTCGTTGCGATTTCTAAAAACATGGCGACCCTCAAATTTAAAACGTCATCTTTTAGAAATGCAATTGTAGCACCAGAACTCGTTGCGATAACGGCAATGATACTAGCACCAATAGCGTATTTAATATCTAATCCCATCATTAAAGTTAAGACCGGGGTGACAATGATGCCGCCACCTAATCCTAAGATAGATCCTAGAGCACCTGCCACAAGACCAGCGGCAAGCATAAGTAGTAGCGTATTCATTATTTATTTTCAACTCTTTTCTAAATTTATAAAGATATCCTATTTTACCATAAACTTACATAAAATTGAGCATTTGCTTGATTTCTGTATGAATTCTTAAAGATTTTGGTAACTAACTTTAAACAAATTAAAAAATATGATAAATTATGTGGATAAAATAGACTGTAATTAAGAGGTTAGAGTAATGATTAATAAGAATAAACTTTATGGAGTAGTCATAATAGGCAGTGGACTATTCGCAATATTGACGTTATTAATAGTAACAAAAAATAATTTTATTCATGGTATAGATAATAATATCATTGCAGTTGTTAGGTTTCATCCTACAGCGCAACTAGACCAAGTGATGCAGATAATCAGTTGGCTAAGTAGTCCGATGATGATAGGGTTGTATTCAGTCATTTTGATGATTATTTTATATAAATTACGACGAGGTGTACTCGCTATTTGGACAGGGATGACCATAATGACTGGAGCACTGTTAATTAAGCTCATTAAAAGTAGCGTCCAGAGACCTCGACCAGTGGGGCATGGATCAATTACTGGATTCAGTTTCCCCAGTGGACATACGTTCGGGGTGGCATTATTTTGTCTAACGATAATGAGTATTATGCTGGTAGAATTTAAGTATAGTAAACAATTTTTGATTAACTGCTTATTAGCGATATGGATCATGATGATTATGATTTCAAGAGTATATCTACAAGCTCACTTTCCGACGGATACGGTAGGCGCTGTTCTTTTAACAGTCACTTGGATAGCCATTGCACGCGTTATATATCTAAAAATTCTGAATAAATTTAAAATTGAGGGCTAAAAAATGAATCAATATGAAACGAAACGGCTTGTGGTACGTCCGTTATGCTCATCAGACATAAATGACATATATGAATATGCTTGTGATGAAACGGTTGGTCAAATGGCTGGCTTTTTACCCGTGAATTCATTGGCTGAAGCTAGTTTGTTCGTTGCGACGCTACAAAAACAAAGTATATTTGCGATTGAGTGTAAAGGAAATCAAAAAGTAGTCGGTAATATCGGTTTATATGAAGTAGTTGATGAGAATCAAGAACCTAGTTTGGTAGTTAAAGAGGTTGGCTATGCACTAAATCCTATTTTTAAGAATCAAGGGATAATGACTGAAGCAGTTCAAGGACTTTTAACAATGGCTCAGGCGTTAGATTTAGAACGTGTAATTGGCGTGACAACTATTGAAAATAAAGCATCTATCAAAGTGTTAAAAAAATCCAATTTTAAATTTGTTGAAAAAAGAGCGGTTTCATCCCTTTTTCAACCTGCTGCTCTAATTAATGAAATTGTTTATGCGGTTGATTTAAAATAATCAATACCAATTGTCAACGACATATGTTATCCTTTATTCGTATATATAGAACTATTTGAAAATTAATCAACCGGGGGTAGCTGACTATGCAATTAACAAAAGGATTTGAACAAGCAGCGTGTATTATTTCTTTATTGGCAACGCAGGATAAGGGTGTGCCAATTTCATCGCAAGTAATCAACGCTCGTCTTGGTGGTTCACAAACTTATCTTCGTAAAATTATGCGTAAGTTAGTCGTTGCGGGACTTGTGAAATCTGTTTCAGGTAATAATGGCGGTTTTACGTTAGCAAGGGATGCTAAGGATATCAATTTATTAGAAATTGTGGAGGCTTCGGAAGGAAAGATTGAAACCTATCCAAACTTCGGTTTCTTTGATCGTGTATTTCGTGAATTTAAACAAGATACAGAAAAAGCAACCGTCGTCGTTAATAGTGTTTTTGCTGAAGCGGATAAACGTTGGGCTAATTATTTAGAGTCACAAACGGTTTATCAACTAATTGCAGCAACGTTTGACGAAACTGAAATTCCTTTAATTAATTGGAATGAAGAAGATATCAGTGGTCAACGTAAATTAATCATTCAAAAAATTGTCGAAAATGTAACCGGAAATCATAAATAACGAAACCATTATTAACCATAACTGGGTTAATAATGGTTTTTTATTTAGGCTTACATTTGGTAAGTTTAAACCATAGTCATTTATTTGTGAAAATGCTATCATGGATACTACTAAAACAAATTCGGAGGAAATCTAATGACAGATAATAAATATTACGGCGCAGATGCCATTGTTGATAGTTTAATAAATCATGATGTGAAATATGTATTTGGTATTCCTGGTGCAAAAATTGATCGTGTTTTTGAAAAATTGGAACATCCGACGAATTCTAAATCGCCAGAATTAATTATTACGCGCCATGAACAAAATGCAGCATTTATGGCTGCTGGGATTGGTCGTATTACAGGTAAACCGGGGGTTGTTTTAACGACTTCCGGACCTGGTGCAAGTAATTTGGCAACAGGCGTTGTGACGGCTACGGCAGAAGGTGATCCTGTTCTTGCTATTTCTGGTCAAGTGAAACGTTCAGATTTAACGAGACTAACGCATCAAAGTATGAATAACACGGCATTATTTGAACCAATCACTAAATATAGTGCAGAGGTTCAAGAACCTGAGAATATTTCAGAAGTGATTGCTAATGCTTACCAAGAAGCTGAGGCTGCAAAGCAAGGGGCAAGTTTCGTTAGTATTCCCCAAGATGTAACAGATTCAGAAGTGAAAACAAAAGTTATCCAGCCTTTAATGGCACCTAAATTAGGTCCCGCTAGCCCGGTAGAAAGTACACTTTTAGCACAAGAAATTAAAGCAGCAAAATTACCTGTTTTACTTGTGGGAATGCGGGCATCTTCACCAGAAGTAACAAAAGCTATTCGTAATTTAGTTGAAGCAACGAATCTACCTGTTGTGGAAACATTTCAAGCCGCTGGTGTGATATCGCGTGAATTAGTCGGTGATTTCTTTGGTCGTGTGGGCTTATTCAGAAATCAACCAGGGGATCAATTACTTAAAAAGAGCGATTTAGTTATTACAATTGGCTATGATCCTATTGAATATGAACCACGTAACTGGAATGCAGAAGGAACAGCTAATATTGTTGTTGTTGACGATATGCGTTCAGAGATTGATCATAATTTCCAACCAAAGAAAGAGTTAGTGGGCGACATCGCGCAAACACTTGAATTTTTATTACCCTATATGAAAGGCTATCAAATGGCATCTGAATCTCGTGAGTATTTAGATGGCTTACAAGAAAAATTACAGGCTAGGGATGAAGCGCCAGTTGTGACAAGTGACACATTAACCAGTCATCCATTAAGCATTATCCAAGAATTACAAAAACGTGTTTCAGATGAAATGACGGTAGCAGTTGATGTCGGTAGTTTCTACATTTGGATCGCGCGACATTTTAGAAGTTATGAACCACGTCATTTATTATTTAGTAATGGGATGCAAACATTAGGAGTTGCGTTACCTTGGGCAATTTCAGCGGCCTTAGTTCGACCTAATACACAAATCGTCTCAATTTCTGGAGATGGTGGATTCTTGTTTTCAGCCCAAGATTTGGAAACAGCGGTTCGTTTGAATCTGAATATTGTTCATATTATTTGGAATGATGGACACTACGATATGGTTAAATTCCAAGAAGAAATGAAATATGGTCAATCTGCCGGTGTGAATTTTGGCGCAGTGGATTTTGTGAAATATGCGGAAAGTTTTGGTGCAAAAGGCTTACGCGTTGAAAAAGCACAAGATTTAGCTAAAACATTAGATGAAGCATTTGCAACTAATGGTCCTGTTATTGTTGATATACCAGTTGATTATAAAGATAATCAAGAATTAGGACAATCAATTTTAATGGATCAATTATATTAAAATAATTTTCAAGAGAGGTCAACGACATGCAAGATATAAAAAAGGTTTATCAACATGGTACCTTAGCAACATTAATTGAAGGCTTGTACGAAGGCACATTGAGTGTTGGAGAATTATTGAAACATGGTGATTACGGAATTGGAACTGTTGGTGATTTAGATGGCGAAATGATTGTGATTGACGGAAAGGCTTTCCAGATTACTGCAAAAGGTCAAATTAATCAAGTTAGCGATGACGTTCTTGTTCCATTTGCGACAGTCCATTTTAATCAAGCAGACGCATCTATTCAATTTGAAAATGTGGCAGGAAATGTTTTAGAAGAGCAATTACTTGAATTATATCCTTACCAAAATTTATTTTTTAGTGTTCTTATTAAAGGAACATTTAGTAAAATGAGTACACGATCTGTTGCTAAACAAAGTAAACCGTATCCAGAATTAACTGCGGTAACTGCCAAACAATCGGAATTTGAAGAAGAAGATATTGATGGAACAGCTATTGGCTATTTCACACCTGAGTTATTTCAAGGAATTGGTGCAGCGGGATTCCATATTCATTTTTTATCTGATGAAAATAAAATGGGTGGACATATTTTAGATTATCATTTAAAAAATGGGGTTGTGAGTTTACAGCCATTTAGTTCGATTGAACAACACTTTCCAATCGAAAATGAAGCTTTTTTAAAAAATGAAACAGATATTGAAAAGTTGCATGATGAAATTAATATAGCTGAAAATTAGGATACAGCTTGCAAAATATCAGTGAATTGATTATAGTAAGAATTATCGAAAGAAGAGGATGCAGTTTTCATAAGTATGTTTAATGAAGCAATTAAGTGCTGAAGAAGTTAAACTGAAAGGGTGAACTGCCGAAGTGGATGCTAACTTAGATTTAGTGACTGCTGGGGTCTGATTTAATAAGTCAGAAACTGTCGTGATTATATAGTAATCACGGGGCGCTTATAACGATTTGACTGAGTCTATTAATCTGAGTCTTTTTGTATAACGCGTAATAGTGTTGTACAAAAGGTCTCTTTTTCTTTTCTCAATTTTAAAAATCACGAGTGCTCCTCTATATATAGGGGGGATTTCATATGGCAGAACAAGAAGGTATGCACCGAGAGTTAAAAACAAGACACTTATCAATGATTGCCTTGGGTGGAAGTATTGGAACAGGCTTATTCGTTGCGAGTGGGTCAGCAATTTCGAAGGCAGGGCCAGGTGGTGCGTTACTAGCTTACATTGGCATTGGAATTATGGTTTACTTTTTAATGACTAGTTTAGGTGAAATGGCAACGTATTTACCAGTTTCAGGGTCGTTTGCGGTTTATTCAACGCGATTTGTTGATCCTGCGATGGGTTTTGCAATGGGTTGGAATTACTGGTTTAACTGGGCAATTACATTGGCTGTTGATATTAGTACAGCTGCCTTGGTTATGCAATTTTGGTTGCCAGATGTACCAGGATGGATTTTTAGTACAATCTCGTTAGTTATTATTTTTTCAATTAATGCGTTGTCAGTTAAATCATTTGGTGAAACAGAATATTGGTTATCAATTATTAAAGTGGTGACTGTCATTGTCTTCTTAATCGTTGGTGTATTGACTATATTTGGTATTCTAGGTGGCCATGCAACGGGACTTGAAAACTTTACAATGAAGAAAGCTCCATTTGTTGGTGGTGTTCCAATGATTCTAAGTGTATTCGTCGTCGCTGGTTTCTCTTTCCAAGGAACTGAATTAATCGGTATTACGGCGGGAGAATCAGAAACGCCTGAAAAGAGTATTCCAAAAGCAATTAAACAAGTGTTTTGGCGGATTCTACTATTCTATATTTTCGCTATTTTTATCATTGCAGCAATTATTCCGTATACAAGTCCAGATTTACTCGGCTCAAGCGCATCAGATATTTCAATTAGTCCATTTACATTGGTCTTTCAAAGAGCTGGGTTAGCCTCTGCAGCAAGTGTTATGAATGCAGTTATCTTAACATCTGTACTTTCAGCTGCAAATTCAGGAATGTATGCATCAACTCGAATGCTTCATTCACTTGCGGAACAGGGTTACGCTCCTAAAAAGTTTAAACAAACGAATAGTCGTGGTATTCCAATGGCAGCACTAGTGGGAACAACATTTATCGGATTACTCACATTTTTAGCAAGTGTTTTTGGAGCAAAAGTGTATGTCTTTTTACTGAGTGCTAGTGGGTTAACTGGATTCATCGCTTGGCTAGGAATTGCAATCTCACATTACAGATTTAGAAAAGCGTTCAAAGCGCAAGGACATGAAGTGTCAGAATTAAAGTACTCTGCAAAATGGTTCCCAGTGGGCCCTATTTTAGCGCTTGTTCTTTGTATTTTAGTTATTCTTGGACAAGATATTCAATCATTTAAAAATTTTGATTGGGAAGCAATCTCGGTTAGTTATATGAGCATTCCGTTATTTGTTATCTTGTACACATATTATAAAATACGCTATAAAACAAAATTAATTCCATTAAAAGATGTAGATTTATCAAAGAAATGAGGCACATTTTGACTAGAAGAAAATGGATGATGATGGTAGTAATGATGTGTGCACTATTAATAGGTGCATGCGGTAAGAAAGCGAATACGACACCTAGCCATAAAACGGTAAAAGTCACACAAAAAAGTGAGCTACCTAAAGGTGTAAAGGCAAATGATTGGAATTTAATATTAGTTAATTCAGAGCATAAACTCAAGCAAGAACTGGATTTTAAACAGAAAATAGATGGAAATGTTATTGTAAATTCAAAAATTGAGAGTGCTTTGAATGATTTTGTATCAGCAGCAAATAAGGCCGGGTATAAGGCGTCACTGGTATCTGGTTATCGATCAATTAGCTACCAAAAAGAGGTCTATGCAGACTCAATTAAAAGCTATGAAAATTCGGGAAAGTCAGTTGCTCAGGCTAAACAATTAACAAAAGAGTATGTGGCAGAACCAGGATCAAGCGAACATCACACCGGACTAGCAGTCGATATGATGTCATCAAATTGGTATGCCAAACATAATGATTTAGATAATAGTAGTGAAACAGATAAGGGTCAAAAATGGTTAATCAACCATGCGGTAAATTATGGATTTATATTGAGATTCCCGAAAGATAAAGAAAAATCGACTAAAATTGATTATGAAACATGGCATTTCCGCTATGTTGGTAAAAGTAACGCGAAATATATAGTTAAGCATCATCTTTCGTTAGAAGAGTATATCGATTTGCTTAATAAAGCGGGTAAGAATTAAACTTGCAATTTAATAAAACAACGCTTATTATTAAAGTAATAAATAAACACGGAAAACGTTATAAGTAGGCATTTAAGAGACGTAATGGTGGTGGAAATTACGAAGCTGAAAATCCGGCGTGAATAAGTGGGTGGGTAATGCCACACGGGAGACCGTTATCTATTTGAGTGTGACAAATGATTATTTGTCGAACTTGGGTGGTACCGCGAAAATGAGCCTTTCGTCCCAATTAGTGGATGAGTGGGCTTTTTTTATACAAAAAAAGGAGGAACAGAATATGTTAGATATTAAAATGATTCGTCAAAATGTCGATGAAGTTAAGGAACAATTGGGTAATCGTGGGGTAAAACCAGAGATTATTGATGAAATGGTTGAAAAGGATCGTAAACGTAGGGATATTATTGTTCAAACCGAAACTTTAAAAAAGAAAAGAAACGATGTATCGCAAGCTATTGCACAATTAAAACGAAATAAAGAAAATGCAGATGCTCAAATCGAAGAAATGAAAAAAGTCGGAGATGAAATTAAAGCATTTGATGAAGAATTAAAGGTTTTAGATGCAGACGTAACAGATATGGCATCGCGACTACCAAATATGCCAAATAAAACGATTCCAGTAGGTCCTGATGAAGATTCAAACATTGAATTAAGAAAAGTAGGTACACCAAGAACTTTTGATTTTGAGCCGAAAGCACATTGGGAAATCGGTGAAAATTTAGATATTTTAGATTTTGAACGTGGCGCTAAAGTGTCGGGCAGTCGATTCCTATACTATAAAGGATGGGGAGCTCGTTTAGAACGTGCTTTATACAATTTTATGCTTGATCAACATGCAATTGATGGTTATACAGAGATTATTCCTCCATATATTGTTAATGATGAGTCAATGTACGGAACTGGTCAATTTCCGAAGTTTAAGGAAGACGTTTTTCAAATCGCAAATGAAAATTTAACGTTAATTCCAACAGCAGAAGTACCATTAACTAATTACTACAGGGATGAAGTTATTCCGGAAGAAAAATTACCAGTATATTTCACAGCTCTCTCACCCTCATTCAGATCTGAAGCAGGAAGCGCTGGAAGAGATACACGTGGATTGATTAGATTGCATCAATTTAATAAAGTTGAAATGGTGAAATATACTAAACCAGAAGATTCATATGCAGAACTAGAAAAAATGACAAGTGATGCAGGCAGAATTATGGAAAAACTTGGGTTACCATATCATGTGATAACATTGTCAACGGGAGATATGGGATTCTCAGCAGCAATGACACATGATTTAGAGGTTTGGTTACCTGCACAAAATATGTATCGTGAAATTTCAAGTTGTTCTAATACTGAAGCATTTCAGGCTCGTAGGGCTCATATCCAATATAGGGATGATGATGGAAAATTACAGTTTGTACACACGTTGAATGGTTCAGGATTGGCAGTTGGTCGTACGCTAGCAGCAGTTCTTGAAAATTATCAGAATGAAGACGGGTCGGTAACTATTCCGGAAGTTCTTCAACCATACATGGGTGGATTAGACATTATTAAATAGCTTTTATCAAAAAAGCGACTTAAACTTATCAATTCGATGAGGTTAAGTCGCTTTTTTGATAAAGTAATAATTAATAAATCAAATTTATCTGTAATGAAGTATTGACAGGGTGTATACCAGATGGTATATTAATAAAGCTGATTGATACGGCAAGAAGAAATGAATATTTATTCAAAAAAATTCTTGACAAATCATGACGTGGTTGATATGATATAAAAGTTGTCAAAAGCAACCAAGTAGATCTTTGAAAACTGAACAAATTTTCGACAAATCAAATGT